>JAAYUJ010000039.1 GCA_012517775.1 Deltaproteobacteria bacterium | reverse complement strand
GTTCCAAAGCCTCCTCACCGGCGACCCTTATTTGGCTCTGGCTCAGTTTCGCAGCAAGAACAGGATATCTGGCCTGGCTCCACTGGATGAACTGCGGCCAGCGCAAAGGCACCTCTTCCGGAGGACACTGTTCGGGGCTGAAAGTCGCTTCGACATGGGAGAAGCTTTTTCCAGCCACACTTGAAGGAGTCTTATCCCCGACTGGCATTTCCGGAGAGACCACCGAAGATCCGGTGGCGACCCGTGTGTTCCCCGCGGATTGAGCCCGGGCCATTTCATGGTGGGAAACAGCTGCTTGCATTTCGGGGCCGCATTCCGAGAGGTGCCTGGTAGGGGATCCCCCTGGAAAAGAAGCAGTGCCCGTTCCTTCACCGGTAAAGGGAGAAGTGACCCTTTCGGAAACCAGGCACCCACCCCCTTCACTCAAGCGGTCTTCCAGGGAAGAGAGTCTGTCAAGCAGTCGATCCATCGATTCAAGGGAAGGAAGTGTTGCGAGGCGTAACAGAAGCATTTCGAGGGCTATTTTGGGGAGAGTGGCCCTACGGATGTCTTCCTCGCCCTTCAGAAGAATCTGGAAGGCCAGGTGAAGGAACTCCGGCGTAGTTCTTCGGCTCTCGGCGCGCAGCATCTCTTTCTCTTCTTCGGGCAGTTCAAGGAGCAGGTCTGTATCCTCCCCGCTGATGGCAAGGAAGAGCAGATTCCTGAAATGGTCGCAGAGATGCAGACAGAAGCGCCTGCAATCGATACCCCTTGAATACAGGCTCTCCACTACCTGAAGACAGCCGCGCGCATCCCCTTCTACAACAGCCTTCCCCGCAAGCAAAACAGTGCTTCGATCCACAACGCCGAGGACATCGAGCATTTCCTCATCGCTCAGCCCGGCGTCGCTGAATGCCAGGATTTGTTCCAGGAGACTCTGCGCATCCCGCATGCTCCCGTCCGCTTCTCTTGCGACGGCATAAAGCAATACTTCAGAGAGTTCAGATCCCGCGTGCAGAGAAATTTTCCTGAGATGCTCCACAATGAGCCTGGTTGGTATCCGTCTAAAATCGAAACGCTGGCAGCGGCTTAGAATAGTGGGTGGAATTTTGTGCGGTTCGGTCGTCGCGAAGAGGAACACCACATGATCGGGGGGTTCCTCGAGGGTCTTGAGCAGAGCGTTGAAAGCCTCCGTGGTGAGCATGTGTACTTCATCGATGATATAAATCCTCGATCGGCTCTTGGCCGGCCTGTATCTGACCGTCTCTCTCAATTCCCTGATGCTGTCAATGCCTCGATTGGATGCCCCGTCCACTTCGAGAACATCAACGCTGTTGCCTTGAGTGATTTCGCGACAGTTTGAACAGGTGTTACAAGGCCTTTGTGCAAGCTCCTTTTCACAGTTGAGGGTTTTGGCGAGGATCCGTGCGACGGAAGTCTTGCCGACCCCTCTCGCCCCCGTGAAAAGATATGCATGAGCGACGCGCCCTGCCTGGACAGCATTGTGGAGCGTTCTCGTCACGTGGGGCTGGCCGATTACTTCATCAAGAGTCTGCGGGCGCCACTTTCGCGCTATGACAAGATAGGATGTCATATCAACGGAGATGGTTCCTGGAGGGACTGAGTGATATGAAAAACAAGTACTCCGCTTTGGAGTTCTGGAACCTCAACGGTGCAACCCGTCCGACCGCTCTCGCGACAGATCCGCTTGTTCCAGTGTAAGTGGCGGAGAGAGAGGGATTCGAACCCTCGGTACACCTTTTGGGCGTACACACGATTTCCAGTCGTGCTCCTTCAGCCTCTCGGACATCTCTCCGCGAAAACCAGAACCAGGAAACGGGCGATTGGAACGTGTCCCCACCGGATGCTTCATGGCGGAGAGGGTGGGATTCGAACCCACGTGCCCTGCTCTTCACAGGACAAGTCGATTTCGAGTCGACCCCGTTACGGCCTCTTCGGTACCTCTCCACGAATCCGCTGCCGCCTTTCCTGACGACGTTCCAGAAAGAAACGCCTCAAGAGCCGGGCACACTCTTCTTCCCGAATGCCCTTGATTACCTCTATATAATGATTGAAGCCGGATACACTTGTCAAGTCCACAACACTCCCAGCGGCACCCCATTTAGGATCGAGCGCACCAAAGACGAGTCTGCGAATCCTGCCATGAAGGATTGCCCCCAGGCACATGGGGCAGGGTTCCAATGTCACATAAAGATGCGTATCCGTCAGCCTGTAGTTCCTCAGACTCGAGGAGGCCTGCCGCAAGGCGAGGATCTCCGCATGAGCGGTCGGATCGTTGCTCGAGACAGGAACATTGAAAGCCTGCCCGAGAACTCCTCCGTCGCCGTCTACCAGGACGGCACCCACAGGGACTTCACCCTGTGCATAAGCCTTGGAGGCCTCCTCAAGCGCCAATCCCATGAAATAGTGATGATCCAGAATCATAATTCGGAAACCTTATTCCTTTCATGATGCCAAGTGCATGGAAATCGTGCTGAAGGCGGGACTCCGATGCTATCCTGCCGCCCAAAAACAACTGGAATCCCAGCGGATTGTAACACGCGTAACATGAAAAACGGTTCTTGCAAACAGGACGAAAGTGAGGTACGGAAAATACCCTGATGTCCTTGGATGATATCATATGGCGTCTTATAATGAATTTATGGCAGGAGGGGCGTATCAGGGCAGAGCAGGGTCTTTTTTGAACGGGAGACAGGCATGACTCCCAAATCGAACGTAAGAACGGATGCAAAGATGGATTGCTTCCGTCCTCTGGCGGGAATGAAGATGGTATATGATCCGGCCTGCAGGGCCGAAGCCCCCTTGAAGAAGAATCCGTGCCCCGATTGCTATCACTGCCAGTTTTGCAGCGATGACCGATGCAATGCGTGCCGGGGAGGAAAGTATAAACAGAGTGTGAGTTCATGCCGAAAGTTGTCCGTGCAAGAACAGATCGTGCTCTATGATCGCATCAACTCCCAGGATATCGCGGAATAAGCCAGGAATCGTTTCAGCAAACTGTATAATTTGAGAATGGCATTGACTGACATGGACCTGCATTCAAATGGACGACTCCTAATCTTCTGTTCTGCTTTTTTCCTTTTTCTTTTTCAGCCTTTTTTTTCAAGTCTTGAGGCTGGGCAGGCTCTGGCGGTCTTGAAGGAAGTTGACCAGCAACCCAGTGAACCGGTGTCTCCAGCTTTTCAGAGGGGCAATGAGGAGCGGGCCACATCACCCTATTGGCGCACTTTCATCTGGGAGGGGCTTCCCGCCGATTCGTTGAATGATGCCGGTCGCAGTCAGATACTGGAAGCATACCAGCAGAATGATTGGAAGCCTTTCTTCATTGGGGCGCGATTTGAATTGAATGAAAAGGGAAGAATCCTTTTGGAGAGACTCCACAGGATGGAGGAGGACGCGGTTGATCCCGCGCCATATTCGCTTGACACTCTCCAGAAGGAAATTTTGCACCTCGAACAGCTGCGGCGAGCATTCATGCTTGTGGAGCCGGCTCTCCAGGATGCTCTCGCGGTGCTTGACGGCAGTCAAGCTTCTGAAACCTCGACTGTTCCCATCATCAAGAACGAAGGCAATATCCAGCTGGCAAGCAACAATCCGCAGGTCCCACTGCCCGAAAGAGCTCTCTCCAAAGAAAAGGAGGTTAAATACAGAGAGCTTTTCAAGGCTGCCAGTGAGCTGGATCTTCAGTTGGCTCATGCTCTTGTGCGATTTGCAGCTACTATGCATCCCCATTCCAGAGACATGCAGATCATGGCGCTGACTGGAGAGGCTCAGATGGGGAATTTCCTAAAGGGCCTTGAGCCTACCTCCCCTCAATACAGGGCGTTGCAGAATTATTTCAGAACATACAGAGATCTCGTTTCTCAGGATGTGAGGCAGCCTGTCATTGGCAATGTGCGCCTTCAGCATGGAGCAACCGGGGAAGCAGTCCGCAGCCTCCAGAAACGTCTTCAGCAGGAGGGGCTCTTCCGCGAGAAGATCTCCGGAGTCTTCGATGCAGCCACTCAGAGCGCCGTAAAGGAGTTTCAGCGGATTCACCTGTTGGAGGAAGACGGCACCGTGGGACAGCGCACCCGGGAATGGCTCAATGTCGGCTACCGTGACAAAATGGCCATGATTGCCGATGCAATGAGCCATTTCCGATTGAGCGAGACGAGGCTGCACGAGCGCTACATCCGAATCAACATTCCCCAGTTCATGCTGGAGTACTATAAAGATGGAAAGATCCGATCCTTACACCGGGTCATTGTGGGGAAAGCATCAGGGAAAAAAATCAAGCTTAAGGGCAGATTGATAGGGGAAAACCATACGCCGCCACTTGTCAGTGCCATAGAGCAGGTGATCATCAACCCGCGATGGTATGTTTCCGATCGGATTCGCTTGGAGATTGGTGGTCAAGCCGGGGACGATCCCTCCTACTTCTCACGAAATGGCTACGTACAGATGTCATCCCAGTACCCATGGGGCGAGCCGCGATTGTTCATGCTTCCCGGACCATCGAATCCTCTGGGTCGCGTCAAGTTCGATTTTCCCAATCCTTATGCCATATACCTTCATGACACGCCCAAGAAGCATCTCTTTCAGAGAGTTCGCAGGGATTTCTCCCATGGCTGTATTCGGGTGGAGCGTGCGCAGGAATTGGCGCAAATCCTTTTGACGGATGACGAAAATCCTGCGGCCCAGAAGACACAGAATTACTATTCGACCAATCGACAAGTCTATATCCGTCTCGAAAAGCCCGTACCCATCATCATAGAATACCAGCAGGTTTCATTCACCAGCGACAATCAGGTGGTTTTTTGTGGAGACCCTTATGGATGGTTCAAGGCAAGATCCGGGGCGAGCTCATAGCATCGAGTGCCCACCTGTCGATTCATAAACCGGCTGGTTTGATATCAGTTGGGCATGATGGAATTTTTTGCCATGATTTTAGGTTATAATATGTATAATCAAGTTGTTATTAATCGAAGCGTCATTTTCAGGTGATAGTTCTGCTCTGCATACTTGCTTCAGTTCAGCACTTCTAATGGCAGTTGCAAAAAATACCAGTCTGCAATTCATTAGATTACATTGATAAATTGATTGGTTAGAGTCTTAGGGTATCTATGCTGCAGGGTGGGGAAATGAAAAATGGTTTGACACGCAAATCCTTTTCAGATAGTGAAAACCATCTCATTGAATAATCCTCGGTTTTAGAATTAATAACGGGTCAACGTACGGAATCCATATGAAAGTGCCGTGAATACAACATAGGAGGAGAGATATGGGGCAAATCAACTCCTGCTTTAAACTTAGGCTGCCACATGTTTTCATGCCTTTTCTCATCATTCTCTCAGGTTTTTTTCTCCCGGACTTCGCCGGGGCAATCACAGCCTCGGTGGGGCAACCTTACCATGGCCGCCTGGTCAACGGCGTCCCTTTTCCCAATCAGTTTCAAGGGTATGATGTCAGAGACGAGGAAAGATCATACGCCACTCCCGAGTTGATCGGCGCATTGCTCGATGCCTTGGACGCAGTCCGTCAGCAGGACCCGAACACCTGCGACCTGTTTATCGGGGATTTCTCCCGTGCCGGAGGCGGCCCTCTGAATCACCACCGCTCCCACCAGAATGGGAGGGATGTGGACCTCGGCATGTTTGTCAAGGGTAATCGCGAGGTCAGCACCTTCCTGCCGATGAACGGGGAAAATCTGGACGTCCCCAAGACGTGGATCCTTATCGAAAACCTTTTGCGATCACAGCGCATACAGTACATCTTTGTGGACAAGAGGATTCAGAACCTCCTCTATGATTATGCACTCTGCAGGGGGGTTGACCCGAACTACCTGGATCAGCTTTTCGGAGGGGGGAGAAATTCCATCATTCGGCACATAGGGAATCATCACGACCATATCCATGTACGTTTCTATGCTCCATGGTCCACCATGGCGGCCCAAGTCAGCGAGACGGACGAGCAGAAGCGTACGATCATCGAAATGGCACAGCAGGCATATTTGCCTAAAAAAGTCAACTATTACGTGAAGGGAACCGAACCCAGCCTGGATGCCCTCGCCCACAGCTTTGGCGTAAACCGGAAGGACCTGTCCCGGTGGAATCAGGTTCACGGAAATGAGGCACTGCGTCCCGGCTCATGCCTTGTGTTCTACAAGCGAGGGTTTGAGATGGAACCCGTTCGCTTGGCTCAGTCTCTTCAACCCAATGCAGTTCCGGAAACACCGTTTGTCCAAATGGCGTCATTGCGATCTCTCAGGAGCGTGTCCGATGCTCCGGTCTCTGTAAGAGATTCTCGTTACAGTGAAAAGAGAAATTCCCTCTCGACCTCTTGGACATACACCGTGCGCAAAGGTGAGACTCTCAGGGACATTGCCAGGAAGCACAAAATGGATGTCCGCGCCCTTGCTGAGCTCAACGGGTTCAAGAAGAAATACTCTTTGAGAGCAGGTCAAAAGATAAAGGTTGTGGGCTCGAAATCGCACCTCATTCTCGTCGACGACAATGCATATACGGCAGCTGCAAAGACATGTGATCCCCGGACCGTCAGAATCACACGCGGCAACGGGGCACAGGTGGATAACGCGGCGTCGGGAGATGGAGGGTTTCCTTCCCTCGGAAAGAGTGCCAGCAGGGTGCGAATTGCACGGGCAGCTCAGGCAGATCAGTTGGTGAAGTCGAACCCGGTGGTCTCGGATGCGGTTCCATCCGCTTCGCGTTCGAAAACCTCCAAGCTTGGGGATGTTGCCGGGAAAAAGAATCGCGGCAGAGTTGACTCGTCCGGTAAGGGTGTGAGCAAGCCTGCATTCAAAGTTGACAAAAAGTCATCCGGTTCAAACAGGATTGCCTCCGTTTCCAAGGCTTCCGTTGCCATCGCCAAGCCCAGCTCCATGGTCAGTAAGAGTATCGCAAAGAATCCGACCACTCCCCCCAAGGCTCCTTCCATTTCCAAAAAGTCTGTTGAAGAACCTTCCACCAAGATCAAGCAAAAAACCGCAGGCGCATCAAAGGAAACCACATCAAAGAGCGCAGGGGCGGCAACATCCAGGAAGGCTAAATAGAGCTCGGGGCTGTGTATGCTCCTGATGGAGCAGTGCCTTGCCGTGGGAACATGACGGGTCTTTCACACAGATTTTATTGAATTGATGCTTCCCTTCCCAGCATGATTCTGCTATGAATCCATTCTCCCAAACGGGCACCGGTTGATGTGCCCGTTTTTGTTTGGCATGGCCTTTAGATCTCATGGATGCCATGACGCTTATCCTTTTGAAGACTGCGCGTCAGTGAACGGCCATTCAGGACAGCGGTCTGGCCGTGACGAGCCCTGCTTCCATGGGGAGTCGAACGCTTCTGTTCCCTCGCGCTCTGGATGCGTTATCGATAGGATGAAAGGAGTAATAGAAGGAGAATCATGTCTGCCGATCTCACAACCTTGCGCAACATTGGGATCAGCGCTCATATCGATTCGGGGAAGACAACCCTAACCGAGCGAATCCTTTACTACACACAGCGCATCCACGCGATCCATGACGTCAAGGGCAAGGATGGTGTTGGCGCCAAGATGGATTTCATGGAACTGGAAAAGGAGCGCGGCATCACCATACAATCCGCGGCAACACACTGTTCCTGGAAAGGTCATTCTATCAACATCATCGACACGCCGGGCCACGTAGACTTCACCATCGAGGTTGAGAGGGCATTGCGTGTTCTGGACGGGGCCATCCTTGTCCTATGCGGAGTCGGTGGGGTGCAGTCGCAATCCGTGACCGTGGACCGTCAGATGCTTCGGTACAAGGTTCCACGGCTTGCTTTCATCAACAAGTGCGACCGTACCGGTGCGGATCCCTATCGAGTGGCACGTCAACTCAAAGAACGCCTGAACCACAATGCAGTGCTGCTGCACATTCCTCTGGGACTCGAATCAGACCACCAGGGTGTTGTCGACTTGATTACCATGAAGGCGATTCGCTTTGAGGGGGATCACGGAGAGAATGTGGTAGAAGAAGAGATCCCTGCTGAACTGCTCGAGACGGCAAAAGCAAAACGTGAAGAGATGCTCGACGCGATCTCGCTCTTCTCTGATGAACTGACTGAAGCGATCCTCGATGACCAGGTGACGGAGGAATTGATCCATGATGCCATTCGCAGGGGCACCCTTGCGCTTGAGCTCACGCCGGTTCTTATGGGCTCGGCATATAAGAACAAAGGAGTCCAGCTTCTTCTCGACGCTGTTTGCAGGTACCTTCCAAGTCCTCTGGATGTGACCAACGAAGCCCTCGATCTTGACTGCGGCGAAGCGTTGGTGAAGGTGCAGAATGCTCATGATCTACCACTGGTCATGCTGGCATTCAAGTTGGAGGTGAGTCGATACGGTCAGCTGACCTACGTGCGTCTCTATCAGGGAACCCTCCGGAAAGGGGACACTATTGTGAATATCCGCACCGAGAAACACACAAAGGTTGGGCGACTCATCCGAATGCACGCTGATGAAATGGAAGACATAGAACGGGCGGTGGCGGGGAACATCGTGGCCCTGTTCGGAATCGACTGTGCCTCCGGCGATACGTTCACCGACGGTCGGTTGCGATATGCCATGACTTCGATACATGTCCCCAATACGGTAATATCCCTTGCCATCAAGCCCAGGGACAAGAAGGCGGAGAGCAATGTCAGTAAAGCTCTGGCCCGTTTCACTAAAGAGGACCCCACTTTCAAGACCCACTTGGACGAAGAGACCGGCGAGACGATCATCAGCGGCATGGGAGAGCTTCATCTTGATGTATACGTGGAACGTATGCGCCGCGAGTACCAGGCGGACGTGGAGACGGGGATGCCGAAGGTGGCATACCGGGAAACGATTACCAGGCGGGCCGATTTCAACTACACACACAAGAAGCAGACGGGTGGCGCAGGCCAGTTCGGCCGTGTCGCCGGTTACATCGAGCCTGCCGCCGATAGTGAATTTGAATTCATTAATGAGATCACCGGAGGAACGATTCCCACCGAGTTTATCCCTTCATGCGAAAAGGGTTTTCGCGCCTGTTTGAACAAGGGATCCATGGCCGGGTTCCCCATTGTCGGGGTCCGAGTCGCCATAAACGATGGGGCGGCACATTCGGTGGATTCTTCCGACATGGCCTTTCAACAGGCGGCTATCGGTGCGTTTCGTGAAGCCTATGCCAAGGCCGCTCCCATCCTCCTCGAACCCTTGATGCGCGTAGTTGTGGAAACACCGACCGATTTTCAAGGTGCCGTTCTGGGAACGCTCAACCAACGAAGAGGAATGATTGTGAGCACCTCCGAGGATGGAGCTTTCTCCACAATTGAAGCTGAAGTCCCTCTGGGTGAGATGTTTGGCTATTCCACGGTGCTGCGTTCATCCACACAAGGAAAGGCAGAGTTCACCATGGAGTTCTCCCGCTACAACACCATTCCCAAGAGCATCGCCGAAGGCATTGCTGAGAAGCAAAAGGAAGAGAGCCAGAAGACCCGGAAGAAATGAACCCGCGCCGAAGAATTTCTTTGACCTTCGATGCGATGGTGTATCATGTATTCAGAGCAGCGACGGTTGAGGTCTCTTCCGCGCTCTTCCACAGAGACAATGTGCACACCTCTATGAGGAGATGATTTGATGGGAGCGGATATCGCACCGGACTCCAACCCGCTGGGGTTGGTCACGAAAACCCTTGGAGCTCCACTGGAAGCGGGGAATATTGGAGTAATCATCGGACGAGCCGGGGTGGGAAAGACGGCCTTTTTGACGCATATCGCTCTTGAGCATATGATGCTCTATGGAAAGAAGGTCCTGCACGTTTGTATCGATGAGGTTGTCGACAAGATCAAGGTCTGGTATCGTGAATTTCTGAAGAATATTGTTGCACTGCAGTCCGGTGAGGACATGGCGAGTCTGCAGCGGCGCACCGAACCCTTGAGATTTATACTGGCCTACCTGCACCACACTTTCAATCCTTCCAAACTGGAACAAAGCATTATGAATCTCAGGGAACAGGCCCACTTCGAACCGTCTGTTCTGATCCTTGACGGACTGGACTTCGACCATGTGACCAAGTCCGATATCCAAGAGCTTCTGCATCTTGCCGTACGCCATTCTGTGGGTCTCTGGATGTCCGCGCGGACACATCGACATATTTCTATCACTAACGAAAGGGGTGTCCCGTATCCCTGCCATGAAATGGACGATTTGTTTCATGCGATCCTCTATCTCGAGCCCGAGCCCGAGACGGTTCGTGTCAGTGTCATCAAGCAAGGGGAGAACTACCGCCCCGCCCACGCAGATGTTATATTGAATCCGCAAACCTATCTGATTCCCTGAAAATGTTGAAGGATTACTCCAGGACGGGGCAGGCCATGATAGAAGAAGATCTAATGAGCTCCCTGACGCGACAGGTCAAAGAAGAGGTTATCGAGAACTATCTCACGGAGCGCAGGCTTGTAGGGATTCAGATAGAGGAGATCGAGGACCGGGTGGCGCAGTTGAAGCGTTCAGCCGTCTGGGTCGGAAGACGTCTGAACCGTATCGTTCAGTTGATGGTCGAGAAGGACATGAAGGACAGGTTGTTTGCGGTAATAGGAATTCCACACCCCTCTTTCTGGAGTGACTCCACGGAGAAGAAGTTTTCCCGGCGCGTGCATTTCATCCGGGTGAGCGGCCTGACCGACCGACGGAGGTTCAGAAAACTGGTTCTGGAGTCCTACCAGCGGTTTCACGATCACATGACGACATATCATGAATCCTATGTTGATCTGCATGCAGACTGTGAAGCAATCAACATCAACATCAGAAATTTTCAAAAGAATTTTGATTTGCTCAATATTCTCAGCTTCCTCCGGAGCCTGGATACACAGAGTATCGAGAGAAAACACTTTCTGGGAGAGAATTTCACCTCCGAGGAGCTTGCATCCATAGACCAGAAACTGCATATCAAACCCATATCCCTGGCGGAGTATGATATTCCCATCCCCTTCAAGACGCCTGATCCTTCATCAGTGGAGAGAATCCTCGTGGATTTGTCCGACGAGGTGTACAGGAAGTATGAAAAGCAGGTGAGAAGTCTCATGCTCTGACTTGCAGGAAAAGGACACATCATGTCCCTGGTGAAAAGTG
>JAAYUJ010000006.1 GCA_012517775.1 Deltaproteobacteria bacterium | reverse complement strand
TTAGGTAGATTTCCATCGTGTCACCACATTTTCCCCTGATGCGGCTGAAGGATGTGGCATCCTCCATTCTCCCGAAAAACCTTGGATTTTTCCATCGTTGAAACACTTCCTGTCCGTAAGTCGCCTGCCCCTCTTCATCGATCATTTCCTGCATCTTGCGCACAAATTCATCAAGACTGTCTTCCATGGAAAAGCATCTCCTTTGTATGATTCGGTATCCGGACATCGCGTGAAATCAACTGCAGTCCGTCAGGTCCCATCGCGGCACCTGTGATTGTGGAAAACGCGGAATTTTACCGCAGAGTGTGCAGCGCACACAGAGATTTCTATATCGAGCGATTCTGTTCCAGGAAATCATGCCGCGTTGGCTTGCCCCGCGGCTGGGGATGAAGTTCGCCCTCAGCCGGGAGGATGCCCGATTCGCAGGGCCGACCTCACGCGCGTCCGCCGAAAGCCGACGATCTTCAAGTCGCTCAATTTGTATTCTACGAAAACCATTCAGGTCTTTCAGCGCATGCGGCCCCGCCGTCAAGAGACCTGGATTTTACCGCCGTTGTTGTGGCTTTCCGGTTGGCTGCAAAGTGAAACCATCCGAACATGAAGCGGGTTCATTTCGTTCCCTGTTCACTCAGGGAGTGGTCTTGTCGAGGCTCAGGGAAGCCTCAAGACGTTCGAGCTCCTCTTGAAAATGCGCCTTGGGGCTATCCTGGCTGCGGTGTCGGGAGCCGTCGCGCAGGTTGATGATCAGAGCCCGATTGCCTCTGGGTGCCCGCACCGTTTCCAAGGCTTCAATTTCCGTTCGCTCTGCGGTGCACGTCCGCTCCGGATAGAAATACCTGAGGTGGAGTATGTCTCCCTCCAGGTCCAATTGGTAGAATCGCAACCAACTGAACCTGTAAGCCATGACGATGATCACTCCTCCCACGAGCAGGCCAAGGAGCATCGCCTTGAAGGGGGATATTTCCCCGAGTGCTTGAAACTGTGGCCTGCGTGATGAAGAGCGAGATGCGAGCACAAAAACGATAAGCCCCAGAGCCAGGCCGAGGCCGCTCAGCAGCCAGAACTGCATTGCGTTCGCAGTGGTGAGCGTATCGGGGTGCGGGTGCACCGAAAAGAAGAAGCTCTTCACCACGAAATAGACTCCGTAAAGACGGTCTTTAGATCGAACATTTCGATTCCCCATTGAAAATCATTGACGTTCGTGGTTCGATACATCACCATGAATGAACAGTCAACGGGTGAGATCCTTGATCAGTCGCTCTTGGGGTTGGATTCGTCCCTCCGCTCCGGCCCGGTGCTCCAGAGGGTTCATCCTTTGTTCGTACCACCCCGAGCGTGGCTCACATGTCCTCCAGAATCGGGAAGAAGGAGACGCGATTATGGTAGAGACCAAACTGCTCATGATCGACGACGAGGAGAGTTTCCTCGCAACCATGGAGAAGCGTCTTTCGTTTAGGGATATTGTAGTGAATTCCTCAAGCAGTGGACCCGAAGGACTCAAGATACTGGATGAAAATCCTGACATGGATGTGGTCCTTCTGGACGTGAAGATGCCGGAAATGGATGGAATCGAAGTTCTCCGGCGCATCAAGGCTGCTCATCCCCTGGTTGAGGTCATCATGCTTACC
>JAAYUJ010000365.1 GCA_012517775.1 Deltaproteobacteria bacterium | reverse complement strand
CTGGTTCTCGCTTTTTTCCTGGGGCGAAAAGAGGGCGACCCCTCCCGGCTGACCTTTGCAGCGTACGCACTTTGTTTCATACTGGCGAGCAGTTTAGGGTACCTTGGAGGGGAGATCGTGTTCAAGGGGAGAGTATCCCCGGTTGGTTCCGTCTCTTCCCTCGTGGGAGAAGGGGAGAAGCTTTTCGTGCAGAATTGTTCTGCGTGCCATCGGACCGACAGCACTGAGGCCAAGCTCGGACCCGGCCTGAAAGGACTCTTCAAGCGCGACACCATGGCTTCCACGGGTCAACCCGTTAACGATGAAACCGTGCGCCGGCAGATTCAGTCCCCCGCGAAACTGATGCCTCCCTTCCCATCCCTCATCCCACAACAGATGGATGCTCTCATCGCTTACCTCAAAACTCTCTGATCCCGCAGACGGGCCATGATCACATACAGCCAGAGACCTGACCGGAAATGGACGAGTGATGGGTTCACTTCCGGGAAATGAGAACAGCAGGTTGGATTTCCATATTCCATTGCTCTCCGTGAGGAAAGGAATCGGAATCTGCGGTGAAGTGGAATGTCGGGATAACCTCATGCGGGGAATTCTGCCGCC
This sequence comes from Deltaproteobacteria bacterium, assembly GCA_012517775.1. Lineage (GTDB taxonomy): Bacteria > Desulfobacterota > Syntrophobacteria > Syntrophobacterales > Syntrophobacteraceae > JAAYUJ01. The sequence continues at coordinate 2,321 of JAAYUJ010000365.1, read as the reverse complement.
GTTGGTGCACGGGCGCCTCAGTATTGCTAAACCGGGAGCCCTGTGCTAGAAACTTCCAGTTCAACGGTGGAAGATTCTTCCTGCCCCGGTCCTCGAAGGCGGCTCTGATAAGGACAAGCGAGGTCGGGCAGTCATCCAGGGTGGAGAATGGGTTGAGCTATGGAATCCAGGTATATACCGAAAAGCATCGAGAAAAAATGGCAGGACCGCTGGGATCGTGAGAACATCTTTGCGGTGAGCGAGGACCCGGACAAGGAGAAATACTACCTCCTGGAGATGTTTCCGTACCCTTCCGGACGTATCCACATGGGGCACGTGAGGAATTATTCCATAGGTGACGTCGTCGCCCGGTTTCTGCGGATGGTGGGCTACAACGTGCTGCATCCCATGGGCTGGGACGCTTTCGGCATGCCCGCGGAAAACGCAGCCATCAAGGCGAACACCCACCCGGCCAAATGGACCTATGAGAACATCGCTTACATGAAGGCCCAGTTGAAGAAGCTGGGCTTTTCCTACGACTGGTCCCGGGAATTCGCCACCTGCGATGTTTCTTACTACCGCTGGGAGCAGCTCATTTTTCTCAGGATGTACGAGAAAGGCCTGGCCTACAGGAAGGCATCCTATGTGAACTGGTGCGAAAGCTGCCACACGGTGCTTGCCAACGAGCAGGTAGAAGGAGGTGCCTGCTGGAGATGCGATCAACCGGTCATTCAGAAGCAGATGGATCAGTGGTTCTTCAAGATCACCGAGTACGTGGAAGAGTTGCTGAACTACACCACGAAGATGCCCGGCTGGCCCGAGCGGGTGCTCACCATGCAGCAGAATTGGATTGGCAAGAGTACGGGGAGCAGTATCCTTTTTCCCCTTCTATCCGGCGATGACGCCATCACCGTTTTCACCACCCGTGCGGACACCCTTTTCGGGGCAACCTTCATGAGCATTGCTCCGGAGCACCCCATGGTGGAGAAGCTCTGCCAGGGGACGCCCCGGGAGCAGGAAGTCCTGAGTTTTGTGGAGCGTACCAAACTGGCCAAGCGCAGTGACCGGGAAACAGAGTTGCTGGAGAAGGAAGGGGTTTTTACCGGGAGTTATTGTATCAATCCGGTGACTCAGGAGAAGATCCCCATTTATGTAGCGAATTTTGTCCTGATGGAATACGGTACGGGGGCTGTCATGGCGGTTCCGGCACATGATCAGCGAGATTTCGAGTTTGCCCGCAAGTACTCCCTGCCGATCAGAGTCGTGATCAAACCTGCGGATTCTGCAGACCCACCTAAAGCCGAGGATCTCACCGCTGCATTCGAGGATGACGGCATCATGGTTGAATCGGGCTCTTTCAGCGGCCTCACCTCCGCCGAAGGCCGGACTGCCGTTACCCAAGCACTTAAGGAGAGAGGGCTGGGGGATCTCACGGTTCAATACCGCCTGAGGGACTGGGGAATATCCCGGCAGCGTTATTGGGGTGCACCGATCCCCATCATCTATTGCGAAGACTGCGGAATCGTGCCTGTTCCCGAAAAGGACCTCCCTGTGGTGCTGCCCACGGATGTGGCCCTTCTCCCCAATGGTGCATCCCCTTTGCCCATCCACGAGCCTTTCTATAAGACATCATGCCCGAGGTGCGGCAAAGGGGCGAGACGGGAGACAGACACCATGGATACCTTTGTTGAGTCTTCCTGGTACTTCGCCCGGTTCGCCTGCGCCGACTGCCACACAGCACCTCTTGATTCAGACCGGGCGAGGTACTGGCTCCCAGTCAACCAATACATCGGCGGGATCGAGCACGCCGTACTCCATCTTCTCTATTCGCGTTTTTTCACCAAAGTCCTAAGGGACATGAATCACCTGGAGATCGACGAACCCTTCCAGAATCTGCTCACTCAGGGGATGGTCATCAAGGACGGTGCCAAAATGAGCAAGTCCAAGGGGAACGTGGTCGATCCCGACGCAATGATCGAAGCATACGGGGCCGACACCGTCCGGCTTTTCTGCCTCTTCGCATCACCTCCGGAAAAGGATTTGGAATGGAGTGATCAAGGGGTGGAAGGCTCTTTCCGCTTCCTTTCGAGAATCTGGCGCCTGGTGGCCGAGAATCTGGATACTATCCTTTCCGCCCCCGTCTATAAGGGCGGAAACTTGCTGGCCGGTGACCTTGCATCACTGCATCGCAAGACCCATCAGACGATCAAGAAGGTGACGGAAGACATCCGGGACCGCTTTCACTTCAATACGGCCATCGCTGCCGTCATGGAACTGGTCAATCTGATGTACCAGCTGATGGACAGTCCGGTGAAGGAAAAGGAAAGGGATTTCTGGCCGGT
>JAAYUJ010000364.1 GCA_012517775.1 Deltaproteobacteria bacterium | reverse complement strand
CGCGAGGACTCGGCCAATGCAGCATTGTCTGTTCTAGTATTTGGATGGAATCGGAAGGAACTTCTGTATTCTGCTTTCCTGTGCTTCTATCCATTGAACAGCAATAAGCCCAATTCACCACTCGACACGCAAACAGTGCTCTTCGGTGGATTGGAATCCAGGTTTTGTTCATTTTGCTGGGTTTCCACTTTAATTGGAACAAACCGCTGCTGCGCAATTGCTGTCCTTCGAGTTTTTTAACCTCAATGCCGCAAGGACCTGGTGAAAAGAAGTCAGCACACAAGCAATCCTTGATGAGCAAGAGGAACCCGTGATTGAAGCGACTGCTCCCGCAGGGTGATAATACATCTGTCCTGGCGGAATTCCTTCATGAGTCTATGGCGGAACGCCCTGGACAATGCATCAGATGTCACGGATGTGTTATGGTGACCGGCAGCTGAACGATGAATCATGGTCGTTTCTCTTGATGTTATGAGTTCCCGGAGAGTTCAGCAGGATGGTGGAGAGACGAACATGGAGCGGGAACTTTCTTCTCCAAGATCAAGAAGCTTCACTTTTTGGGTTTGAAATGAACAACCTGTATCGCCACTCCTATGCCTCGCTGCTCCGCATGTGGAATACACCGGTGGCCCTAATCAGGCCCGGAGCAGCCCGACACCTGCTCAAGCTGGGCGCACGGATCTACCTGTGCGCTCTCAGACGCGATCAATATTGCAAATTATCGCGAAGGCGCGCCCTCCCTGCATGGGTTGTCAGCATCGGAAATATCACCGCAGGAGGGACGGGAAAGACCCCCTTCACCATGTGGCTCAGCGATTTCCTGAGAGCGAGAGGATACCCTCACGCCATTCTGAGCAGAGGCTACGGGCGTTACGGCAAATCCGCCCGGCGCGTTCCGGCAGAAGGTGAGACGAGACGCCTGGTGCGCAAAATGGGAGACGAACCTGTCCTTCTGGCCCGGAGATCTCCCGCCGTTCCCGTCTGGGTGGGTCCGGAACGCTGGATTACTGGAAAAGCAGCTCTTGATGAATCCAAGGCCAAATTGCTCGTTCTCGATGACGGTTTTCAGCACCTGCAGCTTGTCCGGAATTTGGATATCATCCTGCTTGATGCTCTAAATCCCTTCGGAAATGCTTCCCTGATTCCGCTGGGGCCTCTCCGAGAACCTATCGAGCATCTCCGTCGCGCCGATGCCGTTATCCTGACAAGGGCCGACTGTCTTGCTCAGACCCATGAGATTCGGGCGCATTTGGATGAATTGTTGCCAGGAAAGCCGGTGTTCTCGTGTCGGCATAAAATGGCAGGGTTTGGGGTGGGGCTCGAAGGTTGCACCATACCTGTCAGCGAAGTGGCCGGAAAGAGTGTGGTCGCCTTTGCGGGGCTTGCAAATAACCAGAGCTTCTTTGAGTCTCTCGGGAATGCGGATATTCACGTCGCCGCTCAGGTGGCATACCCGGATCACCACCTCTACACTCACAAAGACGCGGCTTGCCTGTTGGAGCTTTTTCGATCCCGGAATGCTCAGTATCTCGTGACTACAGCGAAAGACGCGGTTCGCCTGCCAACCGGCATTCAGTCAGTCATTCTTACCTCGCATATTCAACTCGATTTTGGGGAAGAGCTTGAGGATCTTATTCGTTTCCTGGAAGAAAGACTTCCTCACCCCCCCGCCCTTCCTATCTCTTCTGTTGCTTCAGAAGATTGATCCATTCATATACCGTTGTTTTTTTCGTTGCCATTCCGGACAATTCTGAACAACGGGCTTTTACCCTTAAGACTCATCTTCTGCACGGGCTTTGTGAGAGGGTAATCCCTGCCTTACCTGTCGGGCACAAAAGTTTATGTTCGGGAAAAGGCTCTCCGAATCTTTTACTCGAACGGAACCGATTGAAAAGAAGCATAGAACATGTGCTTTCGATAGCCGTTATGCGCTGACATTATCGAGGCAGGCAAAGAGATATACGATGTTTGGCCGACTGCACCATCCCGGAAAGGACATAAGATGAATTCCAGAAAGCTGCGAAGGCGATTTCTCAGATACCTGGCTGGGTGTTTCTTGATGTTGCTCTTTACTGGGACGGTATCGTCACACAGAGTCTATGGCGGTGACGTTGCCGTTGGAGATTTAACTGCCTACTTCGATGCGTTGGAAGATGCGAAGGTGGCAACCCAGAGGGAGATAGCGAGAAGTCTTCTAGCGATCGTTCCCAGGGAAGATGTGGTGAACACCAGGAAATTGAACGGCGGGAGGCTGATATGGGAGGGACTGCCCGGCAGATCGCGTATCCTGGTGGCGACGTTCATGGATGCGGATACCTATGACAACATCTACCGGCCGAACATGGGGAAAAGGCATTATCCCCTCACCAAGAGTCTATGGGTGACTGTCGTGCCGGAACTGCAGAATCGTTTCATAGGACAGGAAATCTGTCCACCCTCCCGGGAAAGGGTAGTCAAGCTCCTTGGTTTGAATCCCGCCAAATCAAAGCCATACGCAGTTCTTGTGGAAATGTGGGTTGCTCCAAGAGATCTGTTTAGACCGAGCGCCGACCCTGAAATCACCGATCATGAAGCAGAGATTCCCACTCTCGTCAGCGGAACATGGATATTTCCTGAAGACCTGAATCCTTTCAGCAAGCTCAATGATAAAGTACTCTACAAGGACAAAGCCTGGCAGACGACTCCTCCGATTCCGTTCAGGGAATGGTACGAGCAGAACGCAAAGCCTGAAGCATATGAGATCCAGGACTTCGAAATGCCGGATGACTGGCCCATGCCCTGGACCAGGTTGGGATATACTTACGACTGGGGAAATAACGACAATCATGTGGGATTGAGCGAATTCATTGTGCGCATCCATCCGAATCAACAAAGCCCCGATGGACAGTTGGGGGTAGTTCGAGTCGGCCTTGTGCGCGCAATTGACTCGAGGGATGCTGAAACGTGGAACGGGTATTTTCAGTGTGAGCCGGTTTTCAACGCCAATGAAGAAGAGAGGGATACATCTCTCTCTTCCTTCCGTTGGCTCCCTTTGCAGCCCGATTGATCCATGAGGCCGCCCTGTCCCTCCCTTGCCACCTCTTGAGCAACCCGCTCAGGCGGGAGAATTCACGCCTCTTGCAGGAGATTGTCATCTCGACCATCAAATGTCAGATGGCCTTGCAAGAGGGCTCGCCAGTGAGGTAGCATGAAAATGGACGCCAAAACAGCGTGCGGAGGGCACACAGTTGATAGAAATCAATGGCTCATTGCATTCCGGAAGTGGAACAATCCTGAGGTATGCTGCTGCATTGGCTACACTTGTGGGCGAACCGCTGCACATGCACCACATTCGTGCCGGAAGGGAAAAGCCGGGGCTCAGGCCGCAGCATCTCATTGCCCTCAGAGCGTGCCGAGATTTTTCATCGGGGCGTCTTGAAGGGGATGAAATCAATTCCCGGGAGATCACTTACACACCCGGCCCTCACCTCAACGGGGGGATATTTCGCTGGGACATAGGTACCGCGGGCTCAACCACCATGCTCGCTTTCACCTTGCTGCCTCTGGCCCTTTTTGCCCGCGGGCCGTCCACATTTGCCTTTGCTGGAGGGCTCTTCCAGGATTTCGCACCCAGCGCGTTTCACATGCAGCGGGTGCTCCTTCCCATCATCATGAGAATGGGGGCTGAGGTGCAACTGGAAATCATCCGCCCCGGCTATGTGCCTGAAGGCAAGGGAATTCTCACCATGAATGTGAAGAACCTCGGCGCACCAATGGAGCACCTTGCCATGCTAAGCCAAGGAAATATAAGGAAAATACAAGGTGTTGCCTTGTCATCACATCTGAAGCAAGAGCGGGTCAGTGAGCGGATGGCTGATCAGTGTTACAGACTTCTACAAAGATGGAAATACCCACTGAGTATGGATATATGTTACGATGAAAGCGCCGTTCAGAAAGGCGCCGCTTTGATGCTTTGTGCGGAAACGGACACGGGTTGTCTCCTTGGATCGGATCAGGCTGGAAAACGCGGCCGCAGATCAGAAAGGATTGCTGATTTCGTTGTAGAATCTCTCATGGAGGACTTGCGAACTGGTGCCACAACTGATCGCCATCTTGCGGATCAACTGATTCTTTTCGCTGCCCTTGCAAAGAAGAGAACGCAGTATCTGCTGCCGGCCCTCACAGACCATGTGCAAACCAATCTGTGGCTCGTGGAAAGGTTTCTTGGTGCCAAAGCGGATCTTCGTGGAAAGCATCTCACCATAGAGGGCATTGGTCTTGATCCGTCGCGTGTCGGGTGATCTGGAAAAGGATTTTGCCATGAGCAGCCGCCTTAAGATTCGAAGCATCTATGCCACAGCCCTCACCAGGCTGACGATGGACGCGGACTACTTGATTGTCGATCCCTCTTCCAAGATACGGGATCGTTTTGGACTCGAACCGTCCACTGAATCCCATGACATTCTCATCCAGGATAGAGAGGATCTTCAGGGGCTTGAGGTGAGGGGGGAACCGGAAAGAGTCTGCCAGTTTCTCACTTTTCTCCAGGAGAAGCTTGTGGATCCAGTGCTTCTGGAAATAATCCCCTCGGAGGAGGATGAAGCTTCGGTTATAGCCCGCATCGAACTTCCCGGGGCGGCCAAGGAGATTCTGGATGTCATCCGCCTTTCCATTACTCCAACCCTGTTCAGACATCATCGAATGCGCATCATCGACAGCAAGGCTCTGGACAATGCGGAGGAGCGTCTTACTGCAGACCCGGAACGGCGGGAAGTGATCGAGAAAGAGCTTTTTCGGGATACGGTGCTCCTTCCCTTGGAGAAGTCAGGAATCGTGAGGCTGGAGCACATGCGTCCCTCAGGGAAAGCCATGCGACCCCGTGAGGGATTTCTTCTCAAGCTGGACAGCAAGCGAATCGAGTTTCGTCGCACCTTCTCACAGGGCCGGTATGACGGCCTGGATTTGCCCATAGGACAGGGGGATTACGGCATAACGGAAATCTATGAGGGGAACTGGTTTGTGAAGCATTCCTATCACACAAAGGAAGGGACCCTCATCGGGGAATATTACAACATCAATACGCCTGTGGAGCTTTATCCCTACGGGGCCAGATATCTGGACCTGGAAGTGGATGTCATACGGCGTGCGGGAGAGAACCCTTTTCTCATCGATCGAGAAAAACTGACTCTCCTGAGTCGTCAGGGCTCCATTGGTCCGGCGCTGGAAGCTAAGGCCATGCAGGTCGCGGACTCTCTGATGCAGAGTCTGCACACTTGAATGGAACAACGGAAACAGACTGGAGGTGGTCGTGCGAGCAAAATCGATTTGGGCTGTTCAGTCTTTCCTGTCATGTTTTGTTGTCAATGCCCTGCTGATGGCATCGTTTTACTTCATGGCAAAGCAGGTTCTCGAAGGCATGAATCAGTGGGTAGATCCTTTCCTTCAGTCCGGGGCTCAAGCGCTTCCTGCCGATGCCCGCAATTCCTTTGCCAGCCTGAAGCAGTTTCTCAGTGAAACAAGGCAATACCTGGAAATGGTGATATTCGGTCTGGGGGGCCTCGGGACGTTGATCCTCTGGCTGATCGTCCACCTCCAGGGAAGGGGGCTTGCCAGGAGACTGGAGCGTCCCGCGCCGTCTCCTTTGTCTGCTCATACTGCATCGGCGAAGGAGGAGAAGGGGGGAGCATTCATTGCTGAAGAGCCTCCACAGGCCGCTGTTGTCCCCAGTGCACCATCACCCCAACCAGCCGTTCAGATCCTCTCTATCCTGCAGAGGCAAGGCCGTTTCATCGATTTCCTGCAGGAAGATCTCACCCTCTATGACGACTCGCAGATCGGCGCTGCTGTTCGCAGTATCCACCAGGGCTGCCGAGAAGCTCTGCAGGATCACATACAGCTCAAGCCCATATTCAGCGATGCCGAGGGAGACGAGGTCAGCGTTGCGCCCGGATTCGATCCCCGGTCCATCCGTCTTACGGGAAACGTTACCGGAGACCCTCCTTTCACCGGCATCCTGCGTCACCGCGGCTGGCGAGTGGAGCGGTTGGAACTGCCCCAGGCCACCGCTGAACAAAAATATGACTGGGTGATTGCACCCGCGGAAGTGGAAATCGAAGGATAAGAATTTTGACCTGAGCAGGAAACCTCTTGTTACAGTGTGACTTGTGGACCGTCAGACGGGAGTCGGATATTGAGCAACGCCGAATATATTATTGGAATAGACCTGGGTACAACTCATTGTGTCCTTGCATATACATCGGCCATTTTGGAAGAAGGCAGTGAACCGACAGTCAGTACTTTTTCAGTTCCCCAGCTGGTAAGCCCGGGTGAAGTCAAGAGGCAACCACTCCTGCCATCTTTCGTGTTTCTGCCGGGTCCTCATGACGTCCCCCACGGCGGCCTTGCACTGCCCTGGAATCCGGAGACAGATCTGTCTGTCGGGGAATTCGCGAGAAATCGCGGTGCGGAGCTGCCCCATCGCCTCGTTTCCTCCGCCAAGTCCTGGCTCTGCCATGCGGGAGTCGCCCGCACCGAGCCGATACTGCCCTGGGACAGTCCGACGGAGGCTCGAAGGCTTTCTCCCGTGGACGCTTCGGCCCATATGCTCAAACACCTGAGGGATGCCTGGAACCATGAGATTGCCGCAGGCGATTCCAAGGCCCGTTTTGAAGAACAGGACATCTATCTCACGGTCCCCGCCTCTTTCGATGCTGTCGCCCGAGAGCTCACCGTCATGGCTGCCAACTCAGCCGGGATAGAGAACCTGACGCTGATTGAGGAGCCCCAAGCGGCCTTCTATGCCTGGATCGAATCCCAAAAGGAGGAGTGGCGCAAGGCGGTTCGAGTAGGTGAATCGATCCTGGTCTGTGACATCGGAGGCGGGACGACCGATTTCAGCCTGATTCAGGTGACGGAGGAAGACGGGCAGCTCTCCCTGCGTCGTATCGCTGTAGGCGATCATATCTTGCTGGGCGGGGACAACATGGACTTGACCCTTGCCTATGCCGTGCAGGCCAGACTGGCTGAAAAGGGGACCCGTTTGGATCCATGGCAGTTCAGAGGTCTCTGGTACAGCTGCCGGGCGGCCAAGGAGCACCTTTTGGCTGATCTTGGTCCTGAATCCGCGCCCGTTGTCATTCTAGGCAGAGGCGCCTCGCTCATTGGGGGAACCATCCGAACCGAGCTCTCACGGTCGGAGGTGGAAAGAATCCTTCTGGACGGGTTTTTCCCAGTGACGGGTCGAGACGAGTTCCCAAAAGAAAAGCCCAAGGTCGGGATGAGGGAGATGGGTCTCCCCTATGAGGCTGATCCCGCAGTATCCCGACATCTGGCGAGCTTTCTCGGCCGACAGACAGAGTCTTCCTTCCCCGACGAAAGGGAAGCTGAGGTATCCTTCCCCAGCGCGGTCCTTTTTAACGGCGGTGTCATGAAATCCCCGCTGATTCGCCGGCGTATCCTGGATATTCTCCAGCAATGGAATGGAGGTGAGACTATCCGGGAACTGGCCTCCCCGGATCTCGACCTTGCCGTGGCCCGAGGCGCCACATACTATGGTTTGGCCCGACGTGGAAGAGGCATCCGCATCCGTGGAGGTTCTGCGCGACCCTACTATATCGGCATTGAGAGCGCCTTGCCGGCAGTCCCCGGCATCCCGGCTCCCATAAAAGCTCTCTGTATCGTGCCATTCGGAATGGAAGAGGGGAGCAGCCTTGAAATTCGCCAGAGAGAATTCGGACTTGTAGTGGGAGAACAGGCGGTCTTCCATCTTCTGTCGTCAACCACGAGAAAGAAGGACCAGGCCGGTGAGATTGTTGAGGACTGGCAGGGAGAGATTCAGGAAGTCGCTACCATGGAGGCGATTCTTCCCACATCCGATACGGAGGAGGGCGGCAGACTCATTCCCGTCTGGCTGCAAAGCAGTCTGACGGAAGTGGGAACTCTTGAGCTCCGCTGCATGGCCAGGGACGAAGACCGCAACTGGAAACTCGAGTTCAATCTCCGGGAACAGCAGTAGACTTTTCCCTTCAGCCGGTTCCTTTGCTTCTTGATTTGACATGGAAGAATATGAATCACTCTACCGATCCTGAAGTCCCTGAAATCCGTTTCATCATCGGTATCGATCTCGGCACGACGAATTCTGCGGTCGCTTACATCGACCGGTCCAGGGAGGGAGCAGAGGGCCGCAAGATCGCCTTCCTCCGCATCCCCCAGATCACCGCACCGGGAGAAGTGGGAAAGCGTCCGATTCTTCCGTCTTTCCTCTATCTGCCGGGTCCATACGAACTCCCATCCGAGAGCATCACTCTCCCGTGGAGCCCCGAGAGAGACTATGTGGTAGGGGAGTTCGCAAGGGAACAGGGAGCCATGGTTCCCGGGCGGTTGGTGTCCTCTGCCAAGTCATGGCTGTGCCACGCAGGGGTGGATCGGACGGCCCCCATACTTCCATGGGGAGCAGGGGCCGATGTGAAGAGAATCTCCCCGGTTGAGGCAAGCTGCTGTTATCTCAGGCATATGCGAGAAGCATGGAATGCGGTCATGGCTCCAGGGCGGGAGGATCTCCGCATGGAAGAGCAGGTGGTGATTCTGACGGTTCCTGCATCTTTTGACGAAGTGGCCCGGGAGCTCACTGTCTCCGCCGCCCGTGATGCGGGACTGAAGCATTTCATTCTGTTGGAGGAACCCCTTGCCGCTTTCTACTGCTGGCTTTCGAGGCACGAAGAAGACTGGCAGACAACGATGCTTCATGGTCAACTCATTCTGGTCTGTGACGTGGGCGGAGGAACAACAGACTTTACGGTTGTGGCTGCCCGCCAGGGGGAGGGGGGACTCTGTTTTGACCGTCTTGCCGTGGGAGATCACCTCATGCTCGGCGGAGACAATATGGATCTCTCCCTCGCCAGGCACCTCGAAGTGCAGCTCTTTGGAAGACCGGGCCAGATCGAGTCCAAGAGATGGCATCAGCTGTGGCATCAATGCCGCAAGGCGAAGGAGGTGCTCCTTGGTTCTGACATTCCATCCCATGGAGGTGTGGTATCTCATAACGCGGCTGTTGACATCACCGTCATGGGGACCGGAGGAAAGCTCATCGGGGACACCCGAAAGGGAACTCTGACCCAGTCTCAAGTAGAAGAGATCATTCTTGAAGGTTTTTTTCCAGCGGTTTCCCTGGAAGAAGCACCGCATGGCAGTCGGCGCACGGGTCTTACGGAATGGGGTCTACCGTATGTGCAGGATCCCGCTGTGACCCGCCATCTCGCCTTCTTCTGGCAGCGATTCCGATCGCTCCTCCAGGCTGAGACGGGACGCGATTCCATTTACCCTGACTTTCTCCTTTTCAATGGTGGAGCGCTCACCCCCTTATCCATCCGAAAGCGTATTCTATCCCTCGTGAAGGACTGGTTCTCCCATGAAGCCGGTGAAGACTGGTATCCAACCGAACTGGAAAACCCGCGCCCTGAACTGGCTGTGGCGGTCGGGGCGGCTTATTACGGCATGGTTCGCATGGGAGAAGGAGTTCGAGTGGGGGCAGGCAGCCCGAGGGCCTATTATGTGGAAGTGGCCGCCCCTGAGGAGCTTGCAATGGAGGAAACGAAACGAACCGCTGTATGCCTCGTTCCCAGAGGGACCGAAGAAGGGTTCGAGACCGAGCTCAGGCAGCCTTCTTTTCAGGTACTCGCCAACCAGCCTGTGGTCTTTCAGCTCCTCAGTTCGAGCACTCGGCTTGGGGACAGTCTTGGCAGCGTTGTTTCCCTTTCTCAGGGCGAAGCCACAGCCCTTCCACCCATACGCACGGTTCTCCGCTACGGTAAGAGAGGTACCGCCCAGGCTCTTCCCGTCCAGATTGCGACTCGCCTGACTGAGGTGGGAACGCTGGAGCTCTGGTGTCATTCCCTGCAATCCCCTCATCGTTGGCAACTTCAGTTCGATATCCGCCAAGAAGGCGACCGGCAGACCGACTCCCCTCTCCTTCCCGATGATACGCTGGACGCCGATTCCATAGAGGCCGCCCAGGACAGGATTCGCACCGTTTTCCAGAAAACTGAGGCGGGAACCGTTCTTTCTCCCGAAAAGCTCATGAAGGAGCTGATGGGTGTCCTCGACATGGGAAAGGACAAATGGCCCACTCCGGTGATCCGCAAACTTGCGGACACCCTTATCGAATGCAGGCCCGGTGCATCCTTCACCCATCGGCACGAAGCCAGGTGGCTCAACCTGCTGGGCTTTTGCGTGCGTCCCGGCTTTGGAGATCCAGTGGATGCCTGGCGCATCAAGGAGCTCTGGAAGATCTTTCCCGTGGGTTTGAGTTTTCCCAGGCAACCACAGGTAAGGCTGGAATGGTGGATCCTCTGGAGACGGGCGGCAGGTGGACTCTCAGCGGGCCAGCAGATGCACCTCTTTCAGCAGGTTTTTCCCATCATTCAGAGTGCCGACAAAAGGAAAAGGAAGCCTGCAAAGCAACTGGCCAAGACTGCGGGGCCCCAGGAAGAGACGGAAATCTTCATGACATTGGCCAGTATGGAGAGGCTTCCAGCCAGGCACAAGGTGGAACTGGGGCGAATCCTGCTCCAGAAAGTCCAGAAGGGGAAGCCTCGGCCACAGGAGCTCTGGGCCATCAGCAGGCTTGGGGCGCGAATCCCCTTTTATGGTCCCCTGGATCAGGTCATTCCCCGGGAGGAGACCTCCACCTGGATCGAGATTTTGCTTTCCCTTAGCGCCGAACCGAATGAAGCCATGGCAAGTTCCCTTGTGCAGCTCGGCCGCATGACGGGTGACAGGGAACGGGACCTTTCCCGTCAGGATCTGGATAGACTGGTTCACTGGCTGGAAATCCTTCCCCGGGGAGCCCGCTTTGTGGAAATCCTGACCAATCCGGATATCACCCTCATGAATCAGGAAAGGGAATGGATCTTCGGGGAAACCCTTCCCGCAGGATTGATCCTTTCCGATCGCTCCGCCGTGCATTGACGATCGACTGCAACGATGTCACTTGAAGCGCTGATAGCGGCATATGGATATTTCGCCATAGCGATAGGCACATTCTTCGAAGGTGAAACCGTCCTTGTCCTGGGAGGCTTGGCCGCCCACCGGGGCTATCTTGAACTCCCATGGGTCGTGGCTTCGGGCTTCATGGGTACGCTGTGTGGAGATCAGCTCTAATTCTACCTTGGTCGCGCCCAAGGGATAAAGGTATTGGAGAAACGCCCATATTGGAGATCCAGGTCGAAACGTGTTCTCAGTCTGCTGCGCAGCCATCAGTCGCTGGTTGTCCTGGGATTTCGATTTCTCTATGGTCTGCGCACCGTCACTCCTTTCTTGCTCGGTGCAGGTGGTATCTCACCCGTTTCCTTCCTTATTTTGAATATTCTCGGAGCACTTGTCTGGGCAGTTGCCATTGGCGTCTCGGGATATTCGTTCGGCAACGTTTTTGAGTGGGTCATAGGTGACGTAGAACGCTGTGAACTTCGCCTGTTCCTTGGGTTGGCGGCAGTGGGCGTAATCGTGTGGTGCGCCCACTGGCTCAGAAGACAAAAGGCCGGCAAGCAACCGGCTGCGCCGAAAAAATGATACGTGGTAAATGTGGTAACCTGCAGCGCCGGTTGGGGAATTCCATGATGAGCAATTCGCGAGGGCTGCGCATGATTATCAGGACACCTTGATGAAAGAGCTTGGGCCTCAGGAGTATCCTGTCATGAATCGCGCCTTGGATGACGTCATTGTTCATGATGGCCTCGCCCCCGGGGGGAGGAAATTTGAAATCAGGCAAGATGCGCAGTTCGCCGATGATATCGATGCTGTCCAGGTCGTAGTCACCCAGGGCGAATCCCCGACCCGCTGAAGAAATCTCAACCGGCCCGGGTCGCATCCCATCATTCTGGAGATGACGGAATCCACCGCGACAGCGTTGTCCGAAGCAAGGATCAGCCCGATTTCTCTCAAATCCGGGGAGGCGGGTCCATCGTCTTCCATACCGATCACAGCATCCACGATGAACAGATCGGTAACTCGCAGGCGAAACACATCGACCATAAGCTCCTGGAATCGTTCCGGGGTCCCTGCCGGTATGTGCAGTCCTGCTTTATGAGCGCCGGGAAGCATTCCGTGCTGGGATTCAACGCTTCACTTGCTGGAAACAGGGTCATAAGCAGGCTGGACTCAGCTCATCGATCCTCTGGATGGCTTGCATTATAGTGGGCCCTTCCCGATTTCCATTTGTTAGTCCAGTCCATAACCTGACAGGCTCGACGACCATGTTCACAACCAAGCAGGTGCTCATGTTCCAAGTGCCTTGGCCACATGAAGCTGTTCTTCCTCCGTGAGATAGGGGTGCATCGGCAAACTGAAGATCCTCCCTGCGCAAGCTTCACTCACGGGAAAATCCCCTTCCCTATACCCGAGATAGCTGAAGGCGGGCTGGAGGTGAAGCGGCCTGGGATAGTAGATGGCTGTGGGCACACCGGCACCGTGCAGTTTGTCGAGGAGTATGAAGCGATCTTCTTCACTGCTGGCAAGAACCGAATATTGAGCCCATGCGGAGCTGCAACCCTCCGGGACCATCGGGACAGTGACCGGCGCACGGAAATGTACCAGAAGGTCGGTGTAGCGACGGGCAACACTTTCTCGCAGCGCCAATTCCTCTGGAAAGACTTCGAATTTGGCAAGGAGGACAGCTGCCTGGAGCGTATCGAGACGTCCGTTGATGCCGATACGGACATTGTGATACTTGTCCACCCCCTGCCCATGGACCCTTATTGAGAGGAGCAGCTCAGAGACTACGTCTTCGGTGGTGAAGCACATCCCTCCGTCGCCGTAACAACCGAACGGTTTGGAGGGGAAAAAGGAGGTACATGCAACGGGAGCCAGGGAGCAGGCCTTTTTTCCGTCGCGTAGGGCACCAAAGGACTGGGCCGCATCCTCGATCAGGAAGAGGCCGTTGCGCTCAGCAATCGTTCCAATCCTCCTGTAGTCGGCAGGGATGCCAAAAAGGTCCACAGCAATGATCCCACGGGGGTTCAGATGCCTGCGTTCAATCTTTCCGGGCAAAGGATAGACGGAATCGTTCCCCTCTCCCATGGCTTTCAAGGCCCTCTCCAACTTATCCGGGTCCATAGTGAAAGACTCGGGATCGATATCCACGAAGACAGGGACGGCGCGCAGCAGCGCGATCACTTCTGCTGTGGCCACGAATGTAAAGGGAGTGGTCAACACGGCATCTCCCGGACCAACTCCATAAGCCATCAGAGCCATGAGAAGGGCGTCGGT
>JAAYUJ010000363.1 GCA_012517775.1 Deltaproteobacteria bacterium | reverse complement strand
GTCCCGATGCTGGATGACGCGCTGATGTCCGGCTTAAGGGTTTCATGGATTTTGGGTGCTCTGGAAATGAAGTTCACCACGCCGCCGATGCTCTTTGCCGGGTAAAGAGCGGAATGGGGACCGGGTAGCACCTCCATCTTCTCGATGAGAAACGGCGGCAGGTAGGCGTAGTCCACAATATTGCTGGACTTGCGGCCGCCCGTTTTTCGCAGGGTCAAACCGTCGATGGCAGTGACAAATCGGTCTCCGTTAAAGCCTCGCATCTGGAAGCTGTCGATGCCCGGCACCAGGTCCGTTTCACCGCGAAAATCGAAAATGACCAAGTCCCTCATGATGTCGCCAACATTCTGGGGGATTTCGATGGTCTGGTAATCATCCAGATCCAGGATGGTTGCACTGGGCGATAGAGTGAACGCTTCCTTTTCGCCCTCCGCCGTTACCTGGATCTGGCCGAGATCCTGGACCTGCCCTTCCCTGGCTTCGGTTTGTGCTGCTGCCTGCGGCATCAGGGCAAACGTAGACGCCAGCAGGGCCAACGCAATGATGAATCCCTTTTTCATGTAGTCTCTCCCTCCATCTCTCCCAGGTTGATGCCCTTCCGGTGGTCCATCGGTCTTTTTCCTCATAATGCATGTTTCCCTCCCAGCCCTCTCTCTCCCGGCGCGGATGGAGGGGGTTGAGGTGAAGCTGCCCCGCGGTATCAAAAATGACGGATCACCGGCTTTGCCCCCCCTTCTCCCATCAAGGGATTAGACGAAGAGATACTTCACTGCTAAAATGAAGATGCTCCTCGTTTCAAGGGGAGTTCCATCCACAGGAGACAGCCGGAACACTCTTGGCGGAGTACGGCTGTCTCCACCTTCCACATCTCGCATCCCTATGTCAGTTGAAAAACGAGAGTGATTTCCATAACAAGGGTTCCTTTGAACAGGTTTGCGGGCACCGGTGGGAAAGGGGCTGCGGCGGTCACCGCACTGGATGCGGCACGATCCAGGTCATCCTGTCCGGAGCTCTCCACGATCTCGATGCTGGCCGCTTTCCCTTCCTGCGTGAGCATGAAACGAACCTTGACCCTCCCTTCAACCCTCCGGGCTATGGCGGATTCAGGGTATTTCTTGCGGCTCTCTATCTTGAGCCGCACCATGTCCATGTAGTCCTGTTTCGTCACATAGTCCGAGGCGGCGACGGGGGGAACCCATTCCGAGACCCTCAACCCCGAGACCCCCGCCATGCTGGGAGTGGCAGGGACCCTCACATCCCCCCCGTCCGCGGTCCTGATCGCCTCCAGGCGGTTATCCGTCGGATTGATCCGGACTTGGGGGACACGCCTTTCGCGGACCGCGATCTTCTGAACATCCTGCACCTCGGGGACCGGGACGCGAACTCTGGGTCGGGGAATGGAACGCACCTTGGGCTCCGAGGCATCTTGAAGGCTCAAATCGATATAGTAGAGGGCACGGGACTGATAGAGCTCCTCTATCTGCAGCACCAGGACGATGTGCAGGATAACGGACACCCCAGTCAGTGCGGCGAGAAGCCGATTGAATCCGTGCTTGCCGTTGTAAGTGAACGTCACGATTTCAGAAACCCTTTTCGGTGGCGAGACAGAGCTTCCCTGCCCCTGCGGCCTTGGCCAGGTCCATGACTCTCACGGCCTTGTTGAGAATGACGGAGCGATCCGCCTTGACGATCACCAGGCGCTCCTTCTGCCCCCCGATCATCTCTCGCAGTCGCTTGAGGAGTTGATCGAGGGGGACTTCCTGGTCGAGCAGAAATGCGCGTCCCTCCCTGTCCACGTAGACAGTGATGTCCTCCTGCGTCTGGGGAGCCCCCCCCTGGGCCTGGGGAAGGGAAACATTGATCCCTTCGGCGACCATGAAATTCGTTGTCAGAAGAAAGTAGATGAGAAGCAGAAAGACGATATCGATGAGAGAAGTCAGGGGCATCTGCAGCTTGTAGCGGGGCCTTTTCTTTCGGTGAACGATCATGACGGCCTCCTACTTGTCGGTGATGTTCTTGATGAACGTCACCGCTCCCGTCTGAAGCCTGGCCTCATATTCATCCACCCTTCCCAGAAGGTAGCTGTGGGCCACAATGGTCGGCAGGGCCACGGCAAGGCCGAAGGCCGTCGTCAGCATCGCCTCCCAGATCCCCCCCGCCAGGACTGCAGCGTTCACCTTGCCTCCCATCTCCTGAATCACCATGAATGCCTTGATCAAACCCATAACCGTCCCCAGGAGCCCGAGGAGGGGAGCAAGATTGCCGATGGTCGCAAGGCACTGGAGATAAGATGACAATCCCCGCACCTCTTCATCGATGGCATTGACGATGACCGTCTCCAGGATCTCCCTCTCCCTGTCCCACACCGCCATCGCCTGGGCGAGGACCCGCCCCATGGGGGAGTTGCTTTCTCCGGCGATCCTTTTTGCGCCCTCTCCATTTCCGTCCTTCAGAAGTCCGGCGATCTTCTCCGCAAGCCCCGCGCCCCGGTGCCGCATTCGGGAGAAGCGGATCAGCCTTTCCACAAAGATGGCCAGGGCAAGAACAGAACAGAGCAGAATTGGAATCATGATGATTCCGCCTTTTTGTATGAACGGGATCATTGTCACATTCCTCCTGTCGTATCTTATTTTCCGGCATTTTCGCCGGCACTGGTTTTGGAAACGAGGTTCCGGGAATCAGCCAGGAAATCAACCGTGTCCACAGTGCCGTCGAAGTCGAGGTCCCTCTCCCTCTTCACGAGGGCCTCGGCTTCGTCGTATTGTTCCCACAGGTCCGGCAGACCGTCCTTGTTGCTATCCTCCTCAACGGATGTGACGCGCCCCTTTTCATAGAAAAACCAGGTGTCCACTCTGCCGTCGCCATCCTGGTCCTTTTCAGCTCGGACAGCGTTCTCCTCTCCATCATACAACCAGACCAGGTTTAGACGCCCAGTGCCGCCGTCATCCTCCTCGCTTTTCACAAGTTTTCCTGCTTCATCGAAGACCTCCCGAAAATCGATGCCGCTATCGCCGTTCTCGTCGATCTCCTTCTGTCGCAGCACCCCGTCCCTGTATAAAAAGCGCGCATCGGCCGTTCCGTCTCCGTTGATGTCCTGCTCCATCACCAAGGACCAGTAAGGGTGGTTGAACCATTGGGTGGTTTCGAAGGACCCGTCGCGGTCCGTATCACTGACGAGCTTTTCTTTGGATCCGTTTTTGAAAAAGACTTTGAGATCCACCCTGCCATCACCGTCTTCGTCCTTTTCCATGCGGCTCATCTGGCTTTTCTCATAAAACTGCCACGTATCCGTCTTTCCGTCCCCGTTGGAATCGCTCTCGACCCGCTCCTTCTCTTCGGCGATGTTGAAATGGATTTTGATCTCCGGTCTGCCGTCCTTGTTCTCATCCAGTGTCTGAAAGGTCATCCGGTTGTTTTGCAGGAAGGTAACGGTTTCCATGAATCCGTCACCGTCGGCATCATGGTTGACCCTGACGGGAATCCCCCCGACGAAGTGCCTGATCCGGTCGATTCTCCCCCTGTGCTGAGTGTCCTCCCTCGTCTCCCTCACCTGGCCGCTCTCATCGAAATAACTGGTGCAGTCGATCCGGCCGTCGTGGTTGGTGTCCCTTTTCTGAGAAACCGGTTTGTTGTTCTGAAAGGTCGTAAAAAGATCCATCCTGCCGTCGGAGTTGCTGTCTTTGTGCTGCTCCACCGGCTTGCCACCTTTGAAAAGGATGATGGAGTCGATCCGTCCGTCGTGGTCGGCGTCCTTTTCCTCCTTGACGATCTCTCCCCTCTGATAGTGGCGGGAAACTTCCATCCTGCCGTCCTTGTCCAGATCGTGGCTGCTCCTCTCCGGGAGCCCTTCCCGATCGAAAAGCACAAGCCTCTCGATTCTTCCGTCCTCATCGGCATCGGTCTTCTCCTCCACCGGCTTGCCGTCCCTGAATGACTGCCAGACGTTTACACTCCCGTTGCCGTTGGTATCACGGGTGGCGCTCTTGACCATACCGTTTTCGAAGATGTAGACGGAATCGAAGTTACCGTCGCCGGTTGTGTCCTTTTTCATGGTGGAAGGCCGCCCCTGCCCGTCGAACTGGGTGACTTGCACGATCCGTTTGGCCCGATTGAGCCTCTCCTGTCTCTGCCTCTTCCCGCCGGAGAAGTGATCCACACAGTCAATCTGCCCGTCGAAATCCGTATCGCTTTCGAGTCGGGTCAGGGCCCCCTTTTCGTAATACTGGAAGCGATCCATGATACCGTCGCGGTTGCTGTCGATCTTGAGGATCTGAATCTTGCCCCCGGCGTCAAGCGTGGCGATCTGATCCGTCTTGCCGTCTCCGTCGGTGTCCTTTTCCAGGGTCTTCTGATTTGCATGGGCGACGCCCTGCAGAGTCACGTGCAGCCCCGGCAGGGTTAAAGACACGGCGAAAAGGACCTTGCAGAAGAGAAGGAACAAACCTTCGGATTTACGGGGGCATCTCATGTTCCAGTGTCCTTCCGCGAAGCGCAACCCGCATCACGAGTGTGGGCCGGGCGTCGCGTATCCATCCGAAGACAGCGGGACAGGAGCACTTGGGGATCGACTTCATCGCCAAGGCGCAACTGACTTGTAATGGGTCGGAGATGATCTGACGCCCGGATGGGATTTATGTCTGGCTTATGAAAAAGATGGAATTGGAGCGCGCTGGCGGGCTTCGTGCATGGCGAGAAAAGAAAATTGCCACGGAAGCCCTGGCACATCAATGCGCTCAAGACCTTCGTGGCCTCTCGAGAGCTTCTCGGCTGCCGAAAAGCGTCTCTTTCACTCAACTTCAGTTGAGATGTGGAAAGACTGTAGCACCAAGGGCTGTGATTGTCAAACGTTAAGTCAAGATGCCCGCATCGTTTTGCCGGGTTCCTGATGGCGGCCCTTGCCTTGGGCTTCCGGTTCA
Source organism: Deltaproteobacteria bacterium (assembly GCA_012517775.1). Lineage (GTDB taxonomy): Bacteria > Desulfobacterota > Syntrophobacteria > Syntrophobacterales > Syntrophobacteraceae > JAAYUJ01. Next base: position 588 of record JAAYUJ010000363.1, on the reverse strand, counting down.
TTGGAACACTTCAGCGGAGGGTATCTTCTTCCTCGGCATCGCTTATGCCGAAGGTCCTCTTCTTCCTTGCCCACAGGCGAATGAAAGCGAGGACAGTCAGGATGGCGGTGGCGAAAAAGAGCACATCGTACAGGTGCCGGGTCGCCCAGATGAACCAGAATCTTGTGCTCGGCAAGTTTTCCAGCCATTCCTTCTCTATCTGATCGAAGGATGCACCGAGGGCTCCCGGCATGGCTTCATCGATGGAATTCCCTGCTTTCAAGCGGTTGAGGATGCCTCGAATCCCCTCCTTTCCATAACGTTTACTCAAGAATTCCACGACACTCCTGCTCTGGGCATAGGCGAGAAGCAGCCCATTCTTGTCCCCTGGAAAATCTCCGTGCAGCTTCCTCAATGGAATGGAATGGGCCGCAGTATCGATGCCTATGGTATCGAATCCTTCTCCAGCGAGAATCTCCCCGAGAGAGCCACTGACCCATTGGCAAACGCCCTCGTCGAGCCACCTGGGGAAGATGTCCCCTCTGATGTTCTCGTGAAGCAGGAGATGACACAGTTCGTGGCTGAACGTCTCCCGGAGGATTTGCGGCC
>JAAYUJ010000362.1 GCA_012517775.1 Deltaproteobacteria bacterium | reverse complement strand
TGGAGCGTCTTTTCCGCCTGTTTTGCCGCCCCCTCCGCCGCTTTGAATGTGTTCTCCAGACTGGTGGCAACCGTGGGGACCCGACTCTCCGCAGTGCGTAACAGGTTGCGGGTGTCTTTGAGTGTTTCCCTGATACCCGACAAAGCAGGTTTCGCTTCCTGGTCCAGGTTGCGTGCCAGCCTCTGGATATCGGCCACCGTATCGTTGAGATTTGTGATCAGTGGTCCGGACTTGCTGTCCAGATTGCGCACCATGACCTGAACATCTTTTACCGCCTGGTTCAGGGAAATGAGAGTGTCCTTCAGTTCCGGTGATTTGACAAGATCGGCAATGCCTTCAAGGGACAGCATCACTTTACTCACAATCTCTTCCAGAGGGATCTTCTGGATGGTTTCGAGAAGCTGGTCCAGGCTGGAAGGAACTGTGGGAATCTCCGGATAATGCGGTCCCTCGCCGACAAGATTCATGGGCTTGCCCGGGAAGAAATCCAGTGAAACATAGAGTTGGCCTGTCACCAGACTTTGCATTCTCAACTGGGCTTTCAAACCCTTCTTGATGAGGTATTCCATGAGAGTCTTCGCCATTTTCCGCTCGATGGCTCTCTGCTGGTTGTTTGCCGGTTGCGTTTCCGCGATCCGCTCGGGCTCGATCTCGATGATGACTGGGATCATTAAGGAAAGATCCTTTGGGCTCATCATGACCTTGATATCCTTAACCGTGCCGATCTTCACACCTCTGAAATCTACGGGCGCCCCAGGATTCAGACCCTTGACGGAACTCTGAAAGAAAAGAACATAGAGAGTCCTCTGTTTGAAGAGCCTTCCCGAACCGAAGAGAAGAAGGCCCAAAATCACCAGACCTACCGCCCCCACCACAAAAATGCCGATCATTGTGAAATTTGCTTTCTTGCTCATGGTCCTCTATTTTGACCCCATGTTTGCCAGGGATGGGCAAGGCATTCTCAGCCTGTTGCTCCATCCTGTTCAGTGGTTCGTACCGACAGGTTGTTTCCGTGTCTCGGAAAGGGACGTTCCACGGGTGAGAAAGTCTCGGACTTTGGGATTCTCACATTCCGCCAACAGCTTGTGAGGGTCTCCGCTGGCGATCATGGTTCTGGAATCGGGATCGAGGAAGACCGAATTGTTCCCGATGGCAAAAATGCTTGGCAGTTCATGGGTGACGACAACAATGGTGGAGCCAAGGCTGTCACGAAGCTCCAGGATGAGGTCGTCGAGCCTTCGGGAAGAGATGGGATCCAATCCGGCTGAAGGCTCATCGAAGAAAAGGATATCAGGATCGAGGGCCATGGCGCGCGCGAGTCCTGCTCTCTTGCGCATGCCTCCGCTGATTTCGGCCGGATAGAACTCTTCGAAGCCCGCGAGTCCCACCAGTGCCAGTTTGAACGACACGATCTCCATGATCTGACTTTCGGTAAGATCGGTGTACTCTGCCAGGGGAAGGGCGATGTTCTCCGCGAGTGTGAGGGAACTCCAGAGTGCCCCGCTCTGGTACAGGATGCCAAAACGGCGCATGGTTTCCTCACGCTCTGCGGGTGGCGCATCCCAGAAGTTGACCCCTTCATAGCAGACGCTGCCCTTTGCCGGCTCCTGGAGTCCGATGAGATGACGTAACAGAGTGCTTTTTCCGCATCCACTCCCTCCCATGATGATGAAGATGTCCCCCCGGTTGACCGTGAAGGACAGGTCTCTCTGGATCACGAAGTCACCATAGGCCATGGTGAGATCCTGCACCTCGATGTGGGGCCCGGGCTGTTTGTCCATAGCGCACTGTACCTGTCAGATATGGAGGACGTCGTAGATAACGGTCAGCATCGCATCGGAAACGATGATAAAGACAATGGCTGTCACAACCGCGGAAGTGGCGGCCTCTCCCACCGCGGAAGCACTCCGCCCGCACTGCATCCCTCTCTGACATCCCGCGATGGCT
>JAAYUJ010000361.1 GCA_012517775.1 Deltaproteobacteria bacterium | reverse complement strand
CCTCTTCTATCCGACGCCAGCAAATTTACAGCACCAATTCGAATTATTGTCAAGCAAAAGTGATGCCATTTGGAAGCACGCAGGTGGCGGCACGCCGGGATTGGGGCAAGCCCGGGAGAATGCCTTAGAGTTCGGCGGCATTAACCCATATTGGATCCAGATTGTGTGTTTTGGCATTCAGGGTTGTATTCAAGAGACTACACGTCTTTTCTCACTAAAGAATCCCTCGCTGGATGAGATGGCCGATGTGGTGGTGCCTGTTGACTTGTCCATGAGGAGATTGGATGTTGACAGGGGGTCGTTTCATCTCGATGAACTGCCACCAGCCGTCTGCATATCCCCATTCGAGCATCATATCATCGAGATGAGCCGCTTGAAGAAGCCTTTGAGACAGCCTCCATAAATCCGTCGATATAATCCACTCTGGGAAGGCCGGTGCCGGAGACCTGGTAAGCTCGGTTCCCGGGCCGTATTTGAGCAGTGCGATACAATGGAACTGAACACAGATCATTTGGATGCGTTCTCTCCATTCGTCCGCCTCACGGACAAGCACGGGATTGTAACGCCTACTGAACTCCAGGAGCGCATCTTCGTGCCACACCAAATGTTTCGTGTCGGGTTGCATTGCGGGTCCCATAAGGAGAAAAGGATATCGAAAATCCTGGGAGATCTGCCTCTTCTGTCTTGTCCCGTAGTAGATGCGGGTGCGAGGATGGGGGTAATCCAGGTATTTCACCAGGTCCAATTGGAGGATACGTGATCTTTGGTAGCGGTAATTGAAAACAGAGGGGAAACAGGGCCTGCCCCCGGTGTGGAACACCTCGGTGAAACGGATGGAAGGGAAGAAGATCCTGTGGGCACGGGAGATCCACTCTCTTTCCCTGGCGCTGTAATCGTTAATGATTCCTCGAATACCGAGGGTTATGACTTGGGGAAAGGATCGCAGGAAAGGAGCAAGTGCAAGCCTGATGACGGCCATATCTCTCGGGCTTGTTGTGATAAGTGAAATTCTACCGCGGGTGTGATCACGGGGCCGGAAACGTCGGTTTATCGCAGCCCCGGAAAACTCTAGCTCTCAGTTGTTGTTGACCCCGAGCAGGAGGTCGGGGTGAACACCATAATTATAACTTCTCATACGAAAGTAGTTCTCGAAGAGTCCAATGCGTTGGTCGACATAGTCGTATATCTTCAGGCGTGATTCGGTGATGTTGCCGTTCCTGCCCAGTTCGCGTATGAGATTGGCCAGATGCTGCCGAAAATAAATGGGAACAGCCAGAAATAAAATCCCGGAGTGTAACCTTGGAATTTGTTTTCCTATCGTCTGAGGTGAGACGAAGAATGCGGTGGGTTCCTCGGGTGCGGTTGCGTCAGAGGATGCCGGAGTTTCATCAGTCCGGTCCGACTCGTCTGAATTGGTCTCGGTCAGGGGCCGATTCAGAGATATGGCCTTAATTCCACGCCTGCCCAACTCCGCCCCGAGAATCGTGTCCTGTAGCTCCCCACCGGAGAGAACCAACAAAGGCTGCCCACTCTTTTGAAGTTCGGCCTGAATGTCATCGGCGATGATGCGCGTTCTCTTTTCATCCCGCATCAATGCGTCGATCATATTGGGGTAATCGGCGCGTGAGTGGTATGGGTATTCGAATTCGGTGGGGCGTGCAACAACGTGGGCATGGATGATACCCCGACCTTCCCTGGCGTCCTTCTCGTCAATCGTGTAGACCATATCCCCGATGTAGAAGTAGACAAGCCGGGACAGACGGTCTTTCCTCTGAGCAACCGTGGAAAGTCCCAACATGAATCGGCAATCGAAATTGGGAAGGAGCTGAGTCAGTACCTTTGAAGGACAGCGCTGACATTCGTCCATGACAAGAAACCCGATGCGTTCGTATACCTTGCGCCAGTGTCTCAGGGCTTCCCCTGTGTGTGCGATGGTGATTTGTCTGCCAATGTGGTGGCTGCCTTCCGCGAATATACCCACTTCAGCGCGCGGTATCTGGAGGAAGTTCTCTATTTTGGTCAGCCATCCGTCCAAAAGGTCCAACTTGGGAATCAGGATGAGAGTCGGCTGTCGTCTCTGAGCGATAATATAGAGCGCGATGACCGTCTTGCCGCTCTTGTGCCCTCCGACCAATGTCGCAAAATCCTTTTCGAGTACAGCCTCTGCAGCCTCCTGCTGATAACTCTTGAGCTCACCGTGAAATTCCATGTCCAGGGGATCAAGGATGCGTCTTCGGTCTACGATCCGATAGGGCTGCTGGAATTTCTTGCACAGCTCCAGCAATTGATCAAGGAAACCCCGGGGTAGGAGATAACTTCGGCCCTTTTGACGAAGGCAGTTAATCTGAGGTGCAATATTCCCGATCCACTCGCCGCGATTGTGACGGAGTTCGTAATCAGGGTTGGTGAATATCAGTCGATCATGGATTTTCCGATCCAGAAGCGGCTGCAGGGCTTCCATCGGGATCTTGATCCATTCAGCAAGCAGAATATTCAGAGTCTTTGAAAACATTCAAATGCCTTTCTCGGATCAAACGCACCGGGAAGAACTCCCAATTCGTTTGCAACACGGGTCAATATCGGGCAGACAGTAGACGCCACCGGGCATATGTGCGCACTATGAACAGGAAGCGTCGAACGGCTCATCCTCTGTACCCACATACCAGTACCAGCGGATGCCAGATTCATGCTCCCGTTAAGCAGAACCGCCCTCCCTGAACCAGTTCTCCTCAACAATTGTCAATATGTATAATTATGTTTTTGACAGTTAATGGCTGAGTCAATAATTTATATCGTAATATTATCATAAGCACTTTAGACTTCATGGACAAGCAAACGGCAACCAGGAAAAAGGGCTTACATGAATGACCATCCCTTTGATTATTTGACGATTCTTGCGCAACTGGCGCGTGAGTTCCAACAAAAATCCGCAGACCTGGAATCCACAATCCAAGCCACACCCGCTGACCAGATTTTCCAGCAGTTGGGCTGCTTGGCCGAACACACCACAGACCGCTTCAGAGCTGCACAACAGTCCATATTCACTCTTCTACCTGTTTCAGAAGATACCGGCAAGCAGAAAGCGCTTACAGCCCTGACAACCATGTGTCGCTGTTTTGATGAGTTGCGAATTCTGTGTCAGGTGTTGCTAGAGCGATCCGCCAAAGCCGTTGAACAGCCATAAACTCATGGCACATCGATAGAGAATACCGCTTGGCGATACTCTGTTCGATCAGTTTGACCGTCTGAAACTGCGCCCGTCGGTGGGGAAACAATGCAAGCCTTCCATGCCTGTTCCCGTTCGCCCCTGCATGTTGGTCAGTCTGTTGGATTTCCTTCCCGTCGCCTGTCTGTTGCTCTGGCTATTGTTTTTCCAGATCTTTCTTCTTCAGTAAGAAATAGAGTCTCCCCCTTTGCTTCAGCCTTCCAGCCATCTGTTCGGCAGTCTCCCCACTGCCGCAGAAGAGGTCAACTCGCCCGACGCCCTTGATAGCGCCTCCTGTATCCTGATTTAAAACCCAGCGATGGAGAGGCTCCCAGCCAGTGACTTCTCCATTGGCGCTCAGCCGAGGTTTTTCTGAAATCAGAAAAGCCAGCGCGCCTCTGGGATGGTGTGAAGGGTCCGACGCAATGGATCGCCCGGCTGTTAGATCAACATTGAGACTGCCCCGCGGCCCTTCCTGGATCCACTGAAAGAAAACATAGCTTTCATTGTGTCGGAACACTTCATCCCGAATTTCCGGATGAGCTCTCAAGTATGCGCGAACAGACTGCAAAGAGACCTCTTCAGGAGAAATGACGCCTCTTTCCATGAGCACCTTGCCGATGCTACTGTACGGGCGCCCGTTGCTGCCCGCATAACCTACCCGTCGGGGCTTTTCTCCGGGAAAAGTAATCATTCCAGAGCCCTGGATGTGAAGAAAGAATACATCAACAGGATCGCGCAGCCACACCAACTCCTTCTTGTATTTGTCGAGTTTCCTTAGACTCTCGATTTCATGGCGGTTGTAGTAGGGGACAACCCTGTTTTCATTGAGGCGTCCGACAAGACGCTGTCCCGAATAGCGGGCAGGATTGAACAATTCGAGATCAATGATCAAAAGGTCAGGTGGAAGACCGTACAAAGGACAACAGAACTCCTTAGTGGCTGCAAGACGCCCCTCCAGAATCGGCTCATAGTATCCAGTGACCAGAGGTTTCGCCTCGCTTGCCGTATGGGATGCCCGATAAACATCAAAAAGCCCGTTGATAGACTCCCTGTTCAGCTTCCCTGCATCCATCAGTCTGAGAAACACCGTCAGGGTGGCTTTCAAATGTTCAACGCTGACCGAGAGATTGCCCAGGGGGTAAGTTCGATCCGCCGGGACACGCCCGTAAAATTCCATGCTCTTCTGAACGGCGGTCCGCAAGGAGCCTGTATCAAGATCATCAATGAAATCAGGGACTTCTTTCGGAAGCAACCGCTCAAAAGCGAGTTCAGCCTTCCGTTCCTGTACCGACTCTTTTTGCGGAGGCTCCGCACAACTCATGCAAAAGAGAATGCAGAACCCCCCACATAGAAGCCGCTTTATCACTCAGGTCCCCATCTCCCAGGAATGCAGGTACTTCTCCTGCTCTTCTGTCAGTGTGTCAAGCTCAATCCCCATGCTGGAAAGTTTGAGTCGCGCGATATCCCGATCGATAACCGTGGGGACGCGATAGACTTCCTTTCTGAGTGTAGCGGCGTGGGTGATGAGGTACTCGGCACAGAGTGCCTGATTGGCAAAGCTCATATCCATCACGCTGGATGGATGTCCCTCGGCGGCAGCGAGATTGATGAGTCTTCCCTCCCCAAGGACATATATTTGCCTGCCGTTGACAAGAGTAAACTCCTCTACGAAATCTCGGATCTTACGGCGCCCCTTGGCCATCTCATTCAATGTTTCGAGATCGATCTCCACGTTGAAGTGACCCGAATTGCAGACAATGGCTCCGTCCCTCATGGTCTCGAAATGTTCACGTCTCAGGACATGTATATCTCCGGTGAGGGTGCAGAAAAAATCGCCTATGGGGGCCGCCTGAGTCATGGACATGACCTGGTATCCATCCATTACCGCTTCCAGAGCCCGCAGAGGGTCGACTTCCGTGATGATGACCTTGGCTCCCATCCCTGCGGCGCGCATGGCTACTCCCCGTCCACACCAGCCATAACCGCTCACCACAAAGTTCGAGCCCGCAAGCAGCCGGTTCGTTGCCCGGATGATGCCGTCCACAGTGCTCTGCCCCGTACCGTACCGATTGTCAAAAAGATGCTTTGTGTCCGCATCGTTAACGGCAATAATCGGATACTGCAAAACACCTTTTTCCGCCATGCTTCTGAGTCGGATGACCCCGGTTGTGGTTTCTTCGGTTCCGCCGATGATTTCATCGAGGAGCTCACGACGGTCGGAATGGAGAGTGCTCACGAGGTCGGCGCCGTCGTCCATGGTAACCTGGGGAGCGTGCGCAAGCGCCGCATGAATATGACGATAGTACGTGTCCGTATCTTCACCCTTTATGGCAAAAACGGAAATGGCATCGTGAGTGACCAGTGACGCAGCCACATCATCCTGGGTGCTGAGCGGATTCGATGCACAGATGCGCACATCCGCTCCACCGGCCTTCAGCGTCTGGGCCAGTGTTGCCGTTTCAGTCGTCACATGCAGACAAGCTGCCACGCGCACTCCCTGAAGGGGCCTTTCCCTGGTGAACCGATCCCTGATGGACCGCAAGACGGGCATTGATTGTGCCGCCCATTCAATCCTCAATTTTCCTTTCTCTGCAAGCCCCCTGTCCTTGACGTCGAATTCCATGCAATCTCCTATAGTTGTGAAGTATTCACCCTGTTTGACGAGAGTAGTGGGTCGGGATTCCAATCCCGAGAGCCTTTACGCCAATGTGTCGGGTATGGAGACCCGAGCTGCAAAGCTATGGTGCCTTAACTCATTGAAAAATCACGTATTCGCCTTGTGACGGGAATAGAGCGACCCATTTCCCCCTGGAAAAAGATGTGGAGCCCTTGAGGGGCTCCACAGAGTCACGGGCAGAAACTAAAGACCTGCAATGTCTCTAAGCGTGTCCACCATATCGGTCTTTTCCCATGTGAAATCGGGATCATTACGGCCAAAGTGTCCGTGACAGGCTGTCTTTCTGAAAATGGGACGCAGCATCCTGAGTCGCTTGATCATTTCCGCAGGCTTGAAGCTGAAAAGCTCCCTTATGATTTCCGCGATGCGCTCCGGAGCAATCTTGCCCGTTCCGAACGTATCGATCATGAGAGAAACAGGTTCGGCGACCCCGATGCT
>JAAYUJ010000360.1 GCA_012517775.1 Deltaproteobacteria bacterium | reverse complement strand
GGAGCTTATCCATTACTCAATCCACCTTTCGCTTTTCCTGGCCTGAAGGATTCTGAGAATTCCCGAATAATCCCGCAAGAAATGGTGTTCTTCAAAGGCCGGGTTTTCAGATATCTCTCTTTCCAGTAATTCCGCCTGACCGTGGCCGATCTCAAGGAGAATGAAACCGCCCGGTTTCATGAATCGAGGAGCTTCGACAAGAATGCGGCAGATGGTGTCCGTTCCCTTCGAACCGCCACCAAGGAGGGCCGGCCCAGGCTCGTATTGTCTGACCTCGGGAGCGAGAGCGGGAAACTCCTCTTCCCCCACATAGGGGGGATTGGAGATGATACAGTCAAACGGTTCACGGCCGCATGCCAATGCGGAAAAGAGATCCATGGCCAGGAAGGAAATGCGCTCATCAACCCCGTGCCGGATGGCGTTGCGGCGGGCTACCTCAAGGGCTTGAGGCGAATGGTCCGATGCCACAATGGAAAGGGAGGGATTTTCATGGGCGAGAGCTACGGCGATGGCCCCCGATCCGGTTCCCAGATCCAGGACGCGTCCGGCCCGATTCCCCAGGATCTCGAGGGTTTTCTCCACAAGGAGCTCTGTCTCGGGTCTGGGGATCAACACCGAAGGGGTGACTTCCAGATCCAGGGACCAGAATTCCTGCGTTCCAGTGATGTACTGGGTGGGCTCACGGGATGCTCTCCGGCGTATCATCTCGCGATATCCAGCCAGTTCCTGTGGGGAGAGGGGTTTGTCGTAGTGGAGATACAACTGCAGTCGGTCCATGCGCAGCAGGTGAGCAAGGAGCACCTCCGCATTGGCCCGGGGCTGGTCTATTCCCTTGCCGGCGAAATAATGGGAAGTCCATTGTATCACCTTGAGGATGGTCCATGTTTGCTCCATCCCTATCTCCCATGATAAGTGTCGTGAATTACCCAGAGAGGCAGGGGCGTGACCGGCGGTGTTCTGAATGGAAGGGGGGCAGTGGCATGGGCCGGCTGCACGGTTGAACGGAAACAGTGGCTGCAGGGTTCGCAATCAGTCCTGGGTCCCCTTGAGGGCCTCTGTCTGAAAATGAGTGATAAGCGGGTCGATGATCTCATCGAGATTGCCTTCCAGGAAGGAATCCAGCTTGTACAGAGTGAGATTGATCCGGTGCTCCGACACGCGGTTCTGGGGAAAGTTGTATGTGCGGATGCGCTCACTGCGATCCCCTGTGCCCACCTGGCTTTTCCGTTCCTGAGCGATCTTGCTCTCCTGTTCCGTCTGCATCTGATCCAAAAGGCGAGCCCGCAGCACTTTTAATGCTTTAGCCTTATTCTTGTGCTGGGATTTCTCGTCCTGGCAGATCACCACCAGTCCGGTGGGAATATGAGTGATCCTCACTGCGGAGTCGGTGGTGTTCACACTCTGGCCGCCAGGTCCTGAAGATCGGAAGACATCCACACGGAGGTCGTTGGGATCGATGTAGACATCGACTTCCTCGGCTTCGGGCAGGACGGCCACAGTGACGGCCGACGTGTGAATTCTTCCCTGACTCTCCGTCACCGGAACTCGCTGAACCCGATGCACGCCGCGCTCATACTTCATGCGACTGAAGGCTCCCTTCCCGTTGACCGCGGCGATGATCTCCTTGAAGCCGCCGATTCCTGTGGGATGGGTATCGAGCAACTCAACTTTCCATCTGCGCAATTCCGCGTACCGAGTGTACATGCGGAAGAGGTCGGCCACGAAAAGGGCTGCCTCTTCTCCACCGGTGCCGGCCCGGATCTCCAGTATGACATTCTTCTCGTCGTTGGGGTCCCGGGGCAGCATCATGAGCTTGATTTCCGCCTCACTACGTTCCACTTGGCTACGCAGTTCATTGAGGTCGTTTCTGATGAGCTCACGCATCTCAGGGTCCTCTTCCACTTCCAGCAGTTCCTGATTATCCAGGATCTGCTGCTTCAGGGTCTTGAGATTGCGATAGGCTTCCATGAGAGGAGCGATTTCAGAACGCTCTTTTGCAAGCCTCTGATACTCTTTCTGGTTGGCAAGGATCTCCGGATTGCCGAGCTCCTCCTCCAGTTTCTGAAATCTTTCTTCCACACTTTCCAGGCGATCAAACATGACGCGCGAACCCGTGTTCCCCTTCTCCGGGAAGTTCCCGAAACCCTTCAGTGGCAATGCCTCGCGAAGGTAAAGCAAACCCTCCTCGCCCGACAGCAGCAAGGGGATGAAGGGCAAGAACCAGATCACGATGGATGCCTTCGGAGTGAGCTGTCAGGCGGGAGGGGCGGCTGAATCGAATATTTGGGAAAAATCTCTCCAGCAGTTCGGGTGAAGAATTAAGGAAGCCAGAACCTATTTCTCTCCCGGCTTTTCCTCCTTGTTTTGGAATTTCTCGTATTTCTTAAGAAAACGCTCGATGCGTCCGGCCGAGTCCACCAGCTTCTGCTTACCGGTATAGAAAGGGTGGCATTTGGAACAGATTTCCACTCGGATCTCTTTCTTAGTGGAACCGGTGGGAATCTCGTTGCCGCATGCACATCGAATGACTGTTTCGTAGTAACCGGGATGAGTGTTGTCCTTCATGAACGCTCCTTCCTCCTCCGATCTATGTCCATATTATTTAAACAAAATATTATAGACTGTATTTCAGAACGTTTTCAACTCAATTGAAACAAAAAGTGAAAACTTCTCAATAAGTGCTGGTTGCGACAACTTCGCAGGTCGGGTCTCCATAACCGACTCCGCCGCGCAAAGGCTGTCGGGATTGGAATCCCGACCTGCTTGGTGAGAAGTGACAAAACGGTGCAATTCATCTGCCCCGGAAGGACTCACATCGTTCCAGTCCTGTCGCACACCCTATCGATTCATGGATGCCAGGAATTCAGAATTGTTCTTGGTTCCCTGCATCTTGTCCAACAGGAACTCCATGGCGTCGATGGGATTGAGGGGAGAGAGGAGCTTGCGGAGGATCCAAATCCGGTTGAGATCGTCAGACTGAAGGAGCAGTTCTTCCTTGCGTGTTCCGGACTTGTTGATGTCAATGGCCGGGAAGATTCTCCTGTCGGCAAGCTTACGCTCAAGGACGATCTCCATATTCCCCGTCCCTTTGAATTCCTCGAAAATCACCTCGTCCATGCGGCTTCCGGTTTCGATAAGCGCTGTGGCAATGATGGTAAGGCTCCCGCCCTGTTCCACGTTTCGAGCGGCACCGAAGAAACGTTTGGGCCTGTGAAGAGCATTGGAGTCCAAGCCTCCCGAGAGAATTTTGCCGCTTGGCGGGACGACGGTATTGTAAGCCCGGGCAAGACGGGTGATGCTGTCGAGGAGGATCACCACATCGCGCTTATGCTCCACCAGACGCTTGGCCTTCTCGATCACCATTTCCGCCACCTGCACATGGCGCTGGGGTGGTTCGTCAAATGTGGAGCTCACCACCTCGGCCCTCACATTACGCTGCATGTCCGTGACTTCTTCCGGTCGTTCGTCGATGAGCAGAACGATGAGATAGCAATCCTTGTGATTGACCGTGATGGCGTTGGCAATGTTTTGAAGCAGCATCGTTTTGCCCGTCCGTGGCTGGGCCACAATAAGGCCCCGCTGGCCGAAGCCGATTGGAGTGAGGAGATCCATCACCCGCGTGGAGAGATTGTCCGAGAGACTCTCAAGCCTTATCCGCCGGTCGGGATAGAGGGGGGTAAGATTGTCGAAGAGGATCTTGTCCCGGGCAACGTCGGGATCTTCATAATTCACCGCTTCCACTTTCAGAAGGGCGAAATAGCGCTCGTTGTCCTTGGGGGGGCGAATCTGTCCGGAAATGCTGTCGCCGGTCCTCAAGTTGAAACGCCTGATCTGGGAAGGCGAAACGTAAATGTCATCGGGTCCGGGAAGATAATTGTAATTTTGACTTCTGAGAAAGCCAAAGCCGTCCGGCAGGATCTCCAAAACGCCTTCTCCATAAATGAGCCCGCTCATTTCAGCCTGTGCCTGGAGCAGGGCGAAAATCAACTCCTGCTTGCGCATGGAGCTTGCGCCTTCTATGTTCAGCGCCTTGGCGATGGCAAGCAACTCTTTGATATTTCTATTCTTCAGCTCCACGAGGTTCATCTCGTTATGGTGCTGCTCGCGTGCCCCCGCTTGTTTGCCTGCCTTCTGGGGTTCATCCAGCGCGCTGTGTGTCGAATCGGCCATGATCTGCTATCTCCGTTGAAAAATGGTATGATGGGACCAATGTGCCACAATCATGCTTTCACTCTCAAAGCTCTGGGGAAACAACCTGAGATCAACCTGCTGATTTGCCGGGATGTTAAGAAAGATCGGCATATGGTCTGAGACTACATTAAGGGTTTATCGGTGTATGAAAACGGCACTGATCGTTAGACCCACGATTCGTCCGAAATCAGAACCTTGATTAATGGGGCAGCTCCTGTAGGCAGGTCATACTCCCTGAGGTCACCACAAGTATGCAGGATAACTTTCGACTTTGTCAATACATTTAGCGCAATGCACCCAACAGCCGGTTCAATTCAGCGCGTTCAACGGTCAAGATGTCCAACCGGCGAGGGGCTGCTGGGCAGGGACAAACAAATGAAAATGCAGCGAAGGGCAGAAGCGGTTTGCGAGGGCCTGCCACACGCATCATGCCAATAACCGTCCAGGAGATTTGGTGACGAAGACCCAATAATACCTAGAACCCCATGCGTGCCCAAATACTTGGTTTCTTCGGCCCCTTGGCCGCCTTCTTCTCTGACTTGGTCAACATCTTGTCGAGTCTCTTTTCATACCCCAACGCCTCGACCGCTTCAGGGTATTTCTCGTTGATTTTCTCCAGTCGGCCTTTTGCTGCCGCATATTCCCCGGAACGGTAATAGAACTGCCCGACATAAAACTCTCTGGCAACAGCACGCTTCTGGCATTCAACGAGTTGTTTCCTTGCCTTTTTTGCATATTCCGAGTTCGGATACGTTGCCACAACGCGGCGAAAAGCTTCGATTGCCTGCTGGGTTTCCTCCTGATCCCGATCAATGGTGGAAAAAGAGAGGAAATGACACATGCCGATCTGGTAGAGAACGTAAGGAACCACCTCATTCCTGGGGTGAAGCCGGGCAAATTCTTCGTAAGCTATGGCGGCCTCACTGTAGTTTTTTTTGTAGAAATGAGCGTCGCCAAGTTTGAGCTCTGCGAGAACGGCATATTTGCTGTAAGGATATTGATCTTTCAACCTTTGGAAAGCCTTGACGGCATCGCCGTATTTTTTCTCCCGCATTTTCTGCATGCCCTCAAGGGCGAGCAGATCCGCGTTCTTCTCTGTTGGCGACCCCCCCTTTCCAAAAAGGTCCCCAAAGTAGAATTGCATCAGATTCGTTCCACCACAGCCGTATGAACCGAATGAGACAGCGGCGAGGAGAAGGAGAACCGGCAGGAGAGCCCCTTTCCGGTTATCGATTTCAGAGGTTTCTTTGGACGAGTTCATCAGTATCCCTCGAAATAGTCCCGTTCTAATGGAATCGTTCCTCAACATAGCGTCCCGCATTGAATGCCGCGGTAGCGCCATCGCCTACGGCTGTTACGATCTGGCGGAGCTGTTTGGAACGAACATCACCCGCCGCGAAGACACCGGGGACGGATGTGGCCATTTCCTGATCGGTATGGATAAACCCCTGTGCGTCACGCTCTATCTCGACGGGCACGAAATGCGAGTTGGGCTGAATTCCAACGAAAATGAAGACACCGCTTACTGACAAATCGGAAACGGCGGCCGTCCTGGTGTCCTTCAAAAGGATGCGATCCACTCCCTGAACATCTCCTCTGATCTCAGTGACCACGGAGTTCAGGACAAAATGGATCTTTTCGTTCCCAAACGCTCTGTCCTGAATAACCCGGGCGGCCCTCAACTGATCTCTTCGATGGATCACATAAACCTTACCGGCGAATTTTGTAAGATAAACGGCTTCCTCGATGGCCGTATCCCCCCCACCGACCACCGCCACTTCCTGGTTTCGGTAAAAGGGGGCGTCACACACGGCGCAGTAGGACACCCCGCGTCCTGTAAGCTCCGATTCACCCGTTACTCCTAGTTTGTTGGGAGAAGCTCCTGAAGCGATGATGATCGTCCGGGTGTGAAGCGAGCCGTCAGTGAGGTGAACCGACTTCACTCCCTCCGTGAGACCAAGAGTGACCACCTCGGCGTTTCTTGTCTGCAGGCCGAATTTCAAGGCGTGAGCGCTGATAAGCTCTCCCAGCCCGAACGCGCCGATTCCCTCGGGAAAGCCCGGGTAATTGTCGACTTTTTCATAGGTGAGAAGCTGTCCGCCGAAACCCATACGCTCGACGAGGAGAGTCCTGAGTCGGGCCCGCGCGGCATACAGACCTGCGGTGAGTCCCGCCGGACCACCTCCGATAATCACGATATCGTACATATCCTGAGATTGCATTTGCCTCTTTTGCGATCTTCAGACCCGGGAACTGCCACGCGGATGGGTAACTCACTTTCCTTATAAGCTCTCCCGGCAAGACTCGGCTATCCTACCGCCTTGTCGATAGCTGCGGCAATCTGAGACTTGGCCACCGCACCGGTGATCTGCTCGCTGACATTACCGCCCTTGAAAATGATGAGGGTGGGGATGGCTCGGATACCAAAGCGGGAGGGTGTCTTGGGATTATCATCGACGTTGCACTTCGCTACCCTGAGCTTTCCCTGGTATTCACCCGAGAGCTCTTCGATCACGGGAGCAATAGCTCGGCAGGGACCACACCAAGGCGCCCAGAAGTCAACCAAAACCGGCACGTCCGACTTCAGGACTTCCTCTTCGAAACTACCATCAGTGATTTCTATCACGTTTTGACCAGCCATCAGAAAAATTCCTCCTTGGTGCGTACAGATATGGTTGTGTTCCTTAGGAACAACTGGAAAAATAAACTCCACTGCGCAGAAGCGCATTTTGCCATATAAACCATTCCTTTCAGCCTTGTCAATCGAACATTCTTGCAAAGTCCAGGGCCGAAGCGACGTGAGGTGAAGGAAGTGAGAGGCTCTGGCGGGCGGACCGAAATCGATCGCCCATTACGGGTCCGAGTGGACGCGATGAGCAGCATACTCCCAAATAGTCCGAAATTACAGCAGGGTATTCGATCAGTACCGCACTTTGTCTTGAGAAATGCCGGGATAGGCGGTACGTTGGATGACGCTCAGAGGGCGAAGAGGTATACCCGTTAAGGATGAAAAGCTTCGTTCCTGTAGGAGCGGCATCCTGCCGCGATGGTGGGCAGTCGCGGCTGGATGCAGGTCCTACGATAGCGTCGGATAGTAATACGGAGAGGCAAGGAGACGATGCTGTTGATTTAGAGCAATTTGTCATTTCGAGCGAAGCGAGACATCTCTCTGAATCGGCACCACACAAAGATTTCTCCCTACGGTCGAAATGACGGGGCTCAGGGGTGTTTGCTTAAGTCAACAGTATTGAGGCAAAGAGACGATGCCGGAGTGTTGTGGAAGATTGCGGTGAGCCGTGGGTGATCAAAAAACTGTCTTTCGATGTCAGCAATGCGGTTATGT
>JAAYUJ010000359.1 GCA_012517775.1 Deltaproteobacteria bacterium | reverse complement strand
GATCTTCCCTTCAACCTCTTCCACCTGTTGGCTCTGTCGCCGAAATCCGGGAATGCCCTGGTCGGAGAACATAATGGAGGAAACAAGGAGCACATTCAGAATCAGGAGAATTCCCGACAGGAAAATGAGGACATGGGACCCCTCGATTGGGAATCTCCGGCTTTTTCCAAGGTAACTGTTTCTTGCAGATGCCTGATGCTCCATGGTCCAATCCTTAACCGAAGGCTCTTTCCGGAATGCTCACGGAAGGGAAGAGTTTCGGATCGGTGTGGGGGAGGAATAACGCTCCCCTGAACTCATTCATCAGTTCCATGTTCACATTCAGCTCAACATAGGTGATCCGGTCGCACACCTGCTCCACATCGGCGAGAAGCGACCGATCCAACAAGAGCATCGCCGCGCCCAGCCCAACCGTATCATGCAGTCCATGATACACCTCCAGCGGCAAATCGGGAAGCATTCCGATGCGGATGGCCATGGCCGGATCAATAAAATTGCCGAAGGTGCCTGCTACATAGAAGCGGTCGAGATCGTGAAAACTCAGGCCCACTTTGTTGGCGATCACCGTGAGAATTGTGTACATGGCGGCCTTGGACTTGAGGAAAATGCCCACGTCGATCTCCGAGATCATGAGATCCTGCCCGTCGGCAGTCTGATCGGCAAAGACTATGATATATGAGGGGACATCGGTGGAAGTCACGATGCGGGGAGAATCCAGGCGTGTATTGATCTTCCCCTGAATGGTGAGAATGCCGGCCATGAACATCTCCGCAATGAGATCGATCACTCCCGACCCGCAAATGCCTTTCGGTTTCTCCTCACCGATCACGTGATAGTCCACTTCCAGGCTCTCGGGATCGATGCGTATCCGATCGATGGCTCCCTGCGAAGCCATCATCCCTCGCTCGATAACGCCACCTTCCAGCGCGGGGCCTGCAGCACCTGCACAGGCAATGAGCCAGTCGCGATTTCCCATGACAACTTCCGCATTGGTTCCTACATCCACAAGCAGGCATGTTGCCGTGGATCGGTGCATGCCCGAAGCGATAATACCGGCGATGAGATCGCCGCCGAAATAGGAGCCCACATTGGGAAACAGATAGACCAGGGCCCGGGGATGGACCTCCAGGTGCAAATCAGAGGCGTGGTAGAAGGGAAACCGATTCACCGACGGGATATAAGGCTCCCTGCAAATATGGGTTGGATCCAGGCCAAGAAAAAGATGGGACATGGTGGTGTTGCCGCCGACGGCCAGAGCGAATACCTGTCTGGCAGAGTAACCGTTACGCTGCAGCATGGTTTGCAGTGTCTGATTGAAAGTCTCCCTGACAAGGGATTGGAGCTCTAGGAGGTTCTGTGCGTCACGAGCAAAGAGAATGCGGGTGAGAATATCCTCGCCGTGGATGATCTGCGGATTCGCTTCCGAGGCTCTTTCTAAAACCTGCCCTGTTCCGAGGTCCAAGAGGTAAAAACACAAGCGGGTTGTGCCTAAATCTACAGCGAAGGCGAGAGGGGGCTTTTCCTCAAGGCCCGGAGCCACTTCGAGTATTTCCCAATTCATGCCGTTATACCCCAACTGGACGGAGACCTTGAAATCGCCGGAGCGGATCGATCGCGTCCACCGGGGAATTTGCGTGGGGGAGAGGGCGAGAGGGGCGTAGCCTTCCTGTTTGATCGCCCTAACCAGACGGTCCAAGTCAGCTGTATTGTCATTCAAATGCGGAAAGGGGAGATCAAGGTGAAGACATTGTACCATGGGTTGAGACTTGAGCCAGGAAGGGAACTGCAGTGCCATTGAATCCTCTCGGCTTTTTCCGTGCCCGGTAACTGTGCGGGACCCTTCATGTCCAACGGATGGGCTCGAACTGCATAATGTTTACAGTGAGCTCAAGTAAACCGCATATCATAGTATGTGAAATATTCAAGCCAAAACGCTCATCGATTTGTTCAAAAGCATCCTGGACACAGTCGCCGGGTTCCAGATTGAATCGCACGGCATGGTCATGTTGAAAATGGCGTGGATTGCACCAGTACGAGGGGGATAAACTGAAATGCATGCGGCAGGCGATGGGTCTATAACGGTAGACGAGGCAAGAGGATTCCTGGAGAAAGGGACAAGGCTGACAAAGCTTCTGATAAGACTTCAGCAGCTCCTCTCTTTCGCACGCGGAGGGGTGGGATGTGTCGTGATCCTCGTGGCCTGAACGCCTGCGACGAAGTTCCTCCCATAGTTCCTCCACCTCCAGAAGCCTGCGAAAAAGCCGTGAGCTCTTACCCGTAAGACAGGAGCCGTGATAGACCCAGATCAACTCGAGAGTACTGAGTCCATAGGGCATGTTGAAGCAGCAGTAGCTGCAATCGGGCTTGCATTGAACGATGATGCCTCGGTGGCGAAGCTGACCGAGGAGGTACTGAGTGGATTCGTCAAAGAGATCCATGACTCGCCGGAAATGCTTGATCACTCCGAACGGCAGACTCCTTTCCGTCCTGAATCGGCTCAATCCATCCATCCCCGCAATTTCAAGGAGATAAAGAGCCATCTTCTTCTGGTAACGGCTGATGACCCGGCAACTGAACTCCTCCACCAGATCAAGTGACGGCAGAGAGCGTCCGACATCTTCCATTTCAACCTCTTCAGATACCCTCATGACGGGGTTCCCCTGACAACCGATTCAAGATTCCAATTTCATGGCGGCAAGAATGCGTGAAAGCCGTTTTGGAAGCAGGACAAATACCGGGATGAACAGGTTGAATCCCTGAGGAAGCAGACTCTCAACACCACGTTCACCGCGCTGTTAAACCCCAGATTAGTCAATGCGCGTATAAAAGAAAAGGCCATAATGCAGGCTGGATCAGTAATAACAAACAATCCTCCACAAATGTTTGTTTTCTGAATTACGGCTAGTTGCGGGTTTTGACTTGACATTGCAGGTGGTATTCAGTAGTGTTCCGGTGGCCAGTGCAGGGTGGAGCCATCTGATTATATTAGGATTTCAAGTCATCCCCTCTGGTTTTGGTCTCGAAGCCACAGACTCACGAAGGCAGATCCTGCGCACCCGCATCTACTGCGACTCGTCCCTCGTTTGGCACCCGGCTTTTCCGCCCATCGCTTTCGATGAGTTTTGTGTATCAGATGTGTTCTTGGTTGTGAAGAAGCGTACCCGATCAAAGTGGACTCCAAGCAGATCAGATCAGAATTCAATCAGACTGAACAAGGTGAATCTATGGATGACATTCAGATTAAGGAACTGGTTGAAGTGATTGCTCGTTCTTTGGCGGAATACCCGGAGCAGGTTGAAGTGAAGGAAATCATCGGTCACCAGATCTCGGTGATTGAACTCAAGGCTGCAAAAGCGGATCTTGGAAAGATTATCGGCAAGGAAGGCAGAAATGCCCATGCGCTGCGCACCATTGTCAACGCGGCTGCCACCAAGCTGCGCAAGCGGGCAGTGTTGGAGATCCTCGAATAACGCTTGTGAATCACCGTCGGTCCTCCCCTGCATGATGAAAACGGCAGGTCAGATTTCCATCCCCCACGTATTCATGTGGAGAAAGGAATCCCGACCTGCTGATCGGCACATCTTACGGTAACATTGCATCCTCATGGGCTGCAGGCGGATTCAATTTCGTAGTGCAGAGGATATAAAGCAGTTGAAATGAGCGAAACGGGCGATAAAGTGCGACAACCTGCGGCTTCATCCAGGGAAAGCCGACCTCCTTGTTTCGGCAAGGGGGAGTTGGTCTGTCCCAGGGATCAAGACGGTGTCATGCAGCCTCAGAGGGATTGCATGAGTTGTGGACATTTTCGGCCGTGTCTCCAGCAAGCCTTGCAAGAACAGGGACTCATCGCGAAAAGCCTGGCGCAGGCACCACTGGGATCGAAGATATCTCACTTCATCCGGCGATGGTCCGACCAGAAGCTTTCCCATGCAGCCTCCTCCGGGAAGCCTCCAGGCCGCTGAACTCATCGCGGATGGTTTTGTGGCTTTGCCCCGCCGTTGATTCTGTACAGCACGACAGACTCGGTGTCATGAGAATCGCTGTTGTTCATCAGGGAGCCCTTGGAGACTTCCTTCTTGCCTGCCCGGTTTTCGAGGGGATTCACCGTGCCTTGCCGCAAGCTCTGCTCGATATCTGGACCAAGAGTGAACATGCCGGGCTCCTCTCTACCCGTCCATACCTTGGCAGGGTCTTTTCTCCTGACGGTGCCGAACTGACTCACTTCTACCATGATGAACTGTGGTCCCGCGCCGATGTGCCAAAAGCTTTCCAGGAATCAGATTGTGTGCTCATCTTCGGTCAATCAGCTGCGCGCATCCTCTCAGAGAGGCTTGGCCGCCGCGTGAACCGGCCAGTACACTGGGTCCAGTCCTTTCCACATTCCGAAAATCCTATACCCGTGACGGAGTTTCTCACGGGACAAATCTGTGAGAAGCTATTTCCTATTGATCGTGCGCCGTTTCGGCTATTGCCGGAGCAAGGGGATCTGTCCGCAGCGCAATCATGGATGGCCGGGAAAGCGGATTTGCAGGGGAAGAAAGCGGTTTTCATCCATCCCGGAAGCGGTGGCTTTCGAAAGATATGGCCTCTGCGGAGATGGTGGGCACTGATCAGATGGCTTCGGGAAAGGCTCGAAATCCCCGTGGTCCTGACGCTGGGACCAGCCGATGAAAGACTTGCCGGCTTTGCCCGTGAATCGGAAAGACTGGGGGTGCATGTCGCAGAAGGTTTTTCCCTGTCGGTTCTTGCCGCATTGCTCTCTCACGCGCGGTGTTTCGTGGGCAGTGATTCCGGGGTGAGCCATCTTGCAGCGGCAGTCGGCATTTCGACTCTGGTCATCTTCGGTGTCTCGGATCAGCGGGTATGGGCGCCATCGGG
>JAAYUJ010000358.1 GCA_012517775.1 Deltaproteobacteria bacterium | reverse complement strand
GTGATGAGGGCTTCGTAAATGCCTCCCGCCACCATGGACGGCTCGACGCGTCCTCCGGAGTGGGATGCGATGACCATGAATGCCTGGATCATCCCCGTGACGGTGCCGGTAAAGCCCAGCAGCGGAGCGATAACGGATATGAGAGAGAGGATGCCGAGCCCTTTTTCCAGTCCCCTGATCTGCCGGGACCCGATGAATGCCACCTGCTTTTCATCCAGTCCCTTTTCGATTCCCTCGATGATGGGCCCGACCTCAGCGGGCTGCTTCTCCAGAACCAGGTCGGGAGAGGGGGAAAGATTCCGCAGGACCGACTGGAATTGAAGTCCCTTTGCGATAATGAGGGCGAGAGCCCCAATGGAGCAGAAGAAAATGGGCCACATGATGGCCCCGCCTTTCATGAAGAAATCAATCATTGTGAGCGTCCCTCAGCACAAATTGAATGGGAAGACGGGCCTTGCACATGACAGGCCTTCCATTTCTTTTCGCCGGGCTGAATGTGGAGTCCCTGACCGCCCGCAGGGCCTCTTCATCAAACCCGGAACCCGCTTGTTTCAGTACTTGCACGTCCAAGATTCTGCCCCGTTCGTCGATAACGAGCTGTAAGAGGACGGTGCCTTCCTTTCCGAGCTCCCTCGCGAGCCTGGGATAACGGGGGATCGCCTTTTTCATGAACCGGGGACCGTCCCGTGATCCGAACGGAGTATCAATAGGCCCATGGCCTGCGGCGCTTTCTTCACTCGAGGGGGTGGGAATGCTGCTGGAAGGATTCCCCAAAGCGGCTGTCTCCTGTCTTTCCTTCGCGACGGAAGCCTCGGCCTGGACAGGCTCTGTTGAAGGAGGAGACTCGCGCACGAGGGGCTTATTCCGGGGGTGTGTGACGGGAGGTTTCGGGGGCGACTTCACCCGCTTCAGCTCAGGCTGCTTCCGAACCTGAACTACAGTCGGCGATGTGACGTTAACCGGCGGTTCGACAGGCGCATTGACCTCCGATGCATCCGGTTCTTGTGGTTCTTCTTCATGCATCGTCTGAGCGACTGATTCGGCCTTGGCAGCCTGCGGCGTTTCCGGTGCGGCGGGGACAGGCGCGGGAAGCTTACCGCCCTCGGGATTGTGCGGGATTTCCATGACCGGCTTTTCCCTGATCCCGTCAGCCTGTTCAATCACAAGGGCCAGCCTTTGACACACTGTTTCCCCGGGCATGCTCACCACAACGGGCAGAGAGAGAACCGCGGCATGGAACAGGATGGAAATGAGGATTCCAGGCCAGATTCGCAAGGTTGTTTCCCGGCTTGCCTGGGGTGTATCCAGCGCCATGGGAGATTTACTGTTCATGGAGGATCTCCTCCATGCGCGGATGGGGCTGCTTTTTCAGGAATCCAACGGCCATGGCATGAGGGGAGAGTCGTCCGTCAGGGCCAATGACGCACGCGTCGTCAGAGGTGATGCTCGTCTTCGGAAGACGCTCCGCCAGTCCATTCAGCAGGGCGTTGAGGGACATTTTCAGAACTACAGGTATCTGGTCATCCGACACCAGCTCCCGCCAGTGTGGAATCTCCCGTCCCGCAACCTCGACCGCAACGGTGCGGCACCAGGAATCGAAGGAATCCAGGTTGGAAACCAACCCCCTTTCGTGTGCGTCGGTCAGGGCCAGTGCGGATTC
>JAAYUJ010000357.1 GCA_012517775.1 Deltaproteobacteria bacterium | reverse complement strand
TAATGCATTCCGGTCAGCCATAAAGCCGGAGTTTCCCTTTCAGCATAACGCTTATTCCGGTTTTGGCTTCAAGTCCTTCAATTCGATCCTCAATTCGTAGTCTTTGCCGCCGGGTATCTTGTCCACGCTGAAGCCGAGCCGGCGCCCCAGTGCGATCATTGTCGTGTTTTCAGCTAATATCAGACCCCGAATGGATTCAATCCCACGCTCGCGTGCGATGGAAAGACACTGTTCAAGAAGCGCGGCCCCCACTCCTTGAGCCTGCCACCGATCCCCCACCACCAAGGAGAATTCTGCTTTTGTGACATCAGGATCACTCATCAGCCGAACAATCCCCAGCAATGGTTCCTCCCCCCGAGGTTGCTGCATTGCCACCAAAACCACATCGCGATCGTAGTCGATTTGAGTGAGGCGGACAAGCATCTCGTGGGACAGGGATTGGAGAGGTGTGAAGAAGCGAAAATAGACAGTCGTTGGGGCAAGGGCATTATAGAAATCCACTATCAGTGACGCATCCTCGGGTTTTACGGGTCGAATGAAGATACTGACCCCCTTTTCGGTGACCACCGTTGTCTCCTGTTCGGTGGGATAGGAACTGATGACAAGATGCATTGGTGAACGAACGGGGGAAGGTTCCAAGATTACCCTGGCATCCAGGGCACACGCGCGTTCCCCGGTGAGGGTCATGGGATTGATGTCCAGTTCGACAATCTCGGGGAAATCTATGACGAGGTGTGAGAGTCGGATGAGGATTTCCTCAAGGAGGATCAAATCAGCCGGGGGACGGTTGCGGAAGCCCTTGAGAAGTTGGTAGGCACGGGTTTTCTCAATGAGCCTCCGGGCGAGCAGACGATTCAAAGGAGGAAGGTCAATGGCCATGTCCCTGAGTATCTCGGTCATTATCCCTCCTGTTCCAAATAGAATTACAGGCCCGAAATCAGTATCTTTCTTGCATCCCAGGATCAATTCGTACCCCCGGTGCTCGATCATGGACTGAACAGTGACCCCCAGAAGCTTTGCACTCCGATTGTACGCAGCAGCCGCAGCCATGATTGCGGAAAAGGCTTCCCGAACAGCCTTCTCATTCTGCAGATTGAGCCTTACACCCTGCGCATCGCTCTTGTGGGTGATATCCCTTGAACAGATCTTCATCACGACGGGATATCCCATCTTTTCAGCAAGTTGAGCGGCTTCCCCGGGAGATGCGGCCACCTCCGTCGAATTCACGGGAATACCGTAAGCGGCCAGCAACGCTTTGGATTCGACTTCGGTGAGGAGTCGGATTTCTCCCTCCAATGCCTTGTGGATGATCCTGCCCGCTTTGGTCCGATGAAACTCCAAATCGTGGGGCAGCTTTGGAGGAATCTGTTGCAGCAGTTCGAGGTTGCACGCATATGAATACATATACATGAAAGCCTTCACGGCACGCTCAGGGGTCTCGTATGTGGGAATCCCTGCTTGATTGAAGATCTCTCGCCCCTTTTCGACATCCGCGCCGCCCATCCAGACCGTAAAAACCGAGATGCGCTTCCTGTCCAAAACGCCGCACAGGGATTCGGCGACGGCACTTGGGTCGGTAAAGGCCTGAGGGGTGAGGATGATCAGGAGACTGTCGATTTCACAGGCGGACATGCAGATCTCAACCGTCCTGAGGTACCTTTCAGGAGAGGCGTCTCCCACTATATCGATCGGGTTCCCATGGCTCCAATAAGGAGGCAGAACCTCGTTCAATCGAGTCGTGGTCTCATTGCTGAGAGGGACAGGTTCCAGGCCGTAAAAAGCCATGGCATCCGCCGCCATTACGCCGGGTCCGCCGGCGTTGGTGACAACGGCGAGACCCGGCCCCGCCGGACGAGGCTGTTTGGCCATCAGCTCAGCACAGTCAAAGAGCTCTTCTATCGTGTTGACTCGAACGATTCCAGCCCTCTTGAAAGCGGCATCATAAACGGCATCTTCACCGGCCAGAGCACCGGTATGTGACGAAGCAGCCCGGGCCCCCGCAGGGGATCGCCCTGATTTGAGAACGACAATAGGCTTGACTCGTGAGACGGAACGAGCCGCACTCATAAATTTCCTGAAGTTACTCAGGCTTTCAATGTATAGAGCAATGCTGCTGACCCCCGGGTCGTTTCCCAAGTAGTTGATGAGATCCCCGAAATCCACATCCAGCATGCTGCCGATGCTCACAAAATGACTGAATCCGATTCTTTCCTTTAGCGAAAGATCAAGGATGGCAGTACAGAGTGCCCCACTCTGGGATATGAAAGCCAGTTTTCCTGGGAGGGTCATGCGGCTGGAAAAACTTGCATTGAGATTTGTCTCTGAGCATAAGACACCGAGGCAGTTGGGGCCGATGATGCGAACGCTTCCCCTGCGCGCCGATTCCCCAATCTTCGCTTCGATCTCCTGGCCTTTTATCCCCGACTCCTTGCCGCCGGCGGAAATGACAATCGCCCCCCCGATTTTGGACGCGGCGCACTCCTCGATGATCGAGGGTACCGTTTCGATGGGCGTCGCAATGACAGCAAGGTCTACATGCTCCCTGATACTGGAGAGAGTCGGATAGGCCTGCAGCCCATGGAGCCTATCGTGCCTGGGATTGACCGGAATGATTTTTCCCTCGTACCCCCCTCCTTTCAGATTTTTCATCAAGGCATATCCGACGGTGCGTTCTCTTTCGCTTGCCCCCACAACGGCAACGGCGAGAGGTCTAAAGATCTTTTCCAGATTGAATGTACTCATTGCAGTCTCTTCTTCTATGAAAACGGCTATGGGTTCCAGCTCGCGAGGCGCGGAGTCCGCCGTCTTGATGAGCGTCAATCGTCCGTGGTCATTACCATGGAAAGGCAGTTGTCCTCAGGTCGGGTTTCACAACTCGACAAGGCCGTGCCGGGCAGGGAAACCCACCCTCTTTCAATTGTCGCGGGTGAATCGAGTCTCGTTCATGGTCGTTGGCTCCGTCCTTCTTCATAAACTGTGGAACATTCTATCAGTCTGGAACATCGCTGTAAATCCGCTGCACGATGTTCGCAAATCCGCGAGGAAAGTCTGTAGGCTTCCTTTCCCGGCCAATATGCTCTTGATTGCGCATCAAGGCCGATCTATGCTTTTTGTGAGAATCGTGGTTCAAGCTCCCTGTTCCTATTATCCTTCCGATCCGCAAGCGCAACTCAGCGCCGCGGGGGAAAACGGAATTACCGTGGCATCTCCTGAAAATGACACGGGCTCTAACCATCCAATGCGCCGCATGTCCTCAAACGAAGGAGTTGATATGCTTCGGCAGTTTTCCATCACTTCGCGGATATTCTTTCTCCTCGGTTTGATCATGACTTTTGTGATCGGCATCATGGCCACCTTCTACTTCAACATCACAAAGATCAAGGATCTCGCTGTAAAAGAGACGCAGAACGCAAACTTCGAAGGTCAAAAGAACAGGATCCGGTTGGGTGTGCACACGCTGGCCGTCGCTCTTGGGGAGAGGTTGAAGGAAATATCCGATCCTCAGGAACGCATCGCCATGATGCGGAAAACAGTAGAACCTATCCGCTTTGAGGAAGACCGGTCGGGTTACTATTATATTTTCGAGGGCACCGTGAATGTCGTCCATCCCCCTTTGCCGGAGCTTCAGGGTAAGGATATGAACGACCTTCGTGACGTCAACGGCGTCTATTATGTCAGGGAGCTTTCCGCAAGGGCTCATGAGGGGGGTGGATTCGTGGAGTACAGCTTCCATAAGCCCCAAATGGGTGATCAGCCTAAGCTCGGGTATGCGGAAGTCATTCCGGATACGACCTACTGGATTGGTACCGGAGTCTATCTCGACAACGTGGAGCGGGAAAGAGAGAGAATTGAATCCGCCATCACCCGGGAGGTCAGGAGAAACATGATCACGATCCTGACCGTTTTTGCCGTCGCTTTCACAATCCTGCTCTTTCTGTGTCTTGCCATGGTTCAAAGCATTATCCTGCCGATCAGGGAGGCTACTGAGGCTGCGGATCGGCTTGCCGGAGGGGACCTGAATGTGACATTGAATGCATCGGGGAAGGATGAAGCCGCCAGGATGCAGTCGGCCCTCAACATCATGGTACGGACGCTGAGGCAGGACATCGAAGAGATTCAGGCGAAAACACGAGAGGCTGAAAAAGAGGCTCGCGCTGCCGAAGAGGCCCTCGAACAGCTGGAGAAAACAAGACATGAAAGCATGTTGCAAACCGCCAAGCACATTGAAAGCATGCGCAAACTGTCAATGGCGGTTGCTCATCAGCTTCGCAATCCGGCCACCGTCATAGGGGGGCTTGCTCACTTGATGCTCAAGAAGCCGGAAACAAAGGAAAAGCACTGCGAATACCTGGAAGGCATAATCGGTGCGGCGGAGAGAATAGAGAAAATCATTCAAGTCGTGAAAGCACACAATTCCATCCGCCTTGAGGAAATCAGAGAGGTGGATCTATATGCACTGGTCAGGGAAGTCCAGGATCTGGCAGACCAGAAGGCAGCGGAAATGTCCAAGAGAATTGACTGGACTCTGAAAATAGAACCCCTGAGACTCAAATTGGATCCCCGACTGATGATTCAAGCCATGAGCGAGATCGTGTTCAATGCCCTTGAGTCGTTCAAGAGTGAGTCGGGCTCCATCTCCGTCGTCGCATCTCAGCGCAACGGCTTTCTGGTCATGGAATTCATGGACAATGGCCGAGGCATCCCCAAGAGTGACCTTCCGTATGTGTTCGATCCGTTTTTTACTACAAAAGCGGTGGGGGTGGGTGCCGGGCTTGCTCTCGTGAATCGCATTGTCCAGGAGCATGATGGGCTTGTAACCGTTGAAAGTGAACTCCTCAC
>JAAYUJ010000356.1 GCA_012517775.1 Deltaproteobacteria bacterium | reverse complement strand
TTCAAGGATTTCTAGACCGATATGGCCCCTTCCCACGCAGGGATACAGGTCGGAACCCGATCAATCTGGCCGGTATCTCGCAACTCGAACGGTTCATCTCATCACCTGACGCCGGCTTGAATTCCCCCTTGAGCAAAGGAAAAACGGGGGAGTTCAGGCCAATCCTCACACCCAAGAATCCCCTTTCATGAAATCCGGAGTCGTTGTGCTTCTCTGCGATGAAAATATCAGGCCCCCGCTCCATCGAGGTGGTCTTGATGGAAAACGGTAGTATCATCCATCAAGTGAAAAGCCCTCTCATCCTCAATCCTTTGAACCAGTGCAGGAGTCTCGTGGATGGAATCAATGCGCACAGAATGATGGCGGCTGGATACGAATGCAGGCTCTCTGCCGATGTCACGGCGACAGAATGAAAATCCAGAAAAGATCGCAATGGGCTTGCACACGGCCATTGTTCAGCGTACTCTTTCCATGCTGCGCCGGGTCGGAGTGTAACAACCCGTCCTGTTCGCAGGATGAGTCGCCCACAACTCCTGTATGCGAGGTTTGCTGAAGGAGTACCTTGCCGCCCCGCGCTTCTCATCCCGGAGCACCCAGTCATGGCAGGAGCCCTGAGAGCAGCACTCTATGGACATGTTACCAAGCAGCACGCGGGTGAGTCCATTTTTCGTCCTATCTCTGAATACCAGGAAGCCTTGAGGAGATGATCAATATCCCTGTTCCCGGGTTCAAGAACCTCTGCATTGATCACCTTGTCCTCGACTACAACGGGACCATTGCCTTTGACGGCAAACTCATCGAGGGGGTGGCATCGCGGCTGACGGCCCTTTCCAGAGAGCTTCAAATCCACGTGCTCACTGCGGATACATTCGGAACTGTGACGGAAGCACTTTCGGGGATTCCCTGCAATATCTTCGTTATACCTTTTGAGAATCAGGCTGCGGCGAAGCAGGACTACATCCGTGCACTGGGAATTGAGCACTGCGCTGCCATCGGCAATGGCAGAAATGACCGCCTCATGCTCAGGGAAGCAGCCCTGGGAATTGCCGTGATCCTGGGAGAAGGCGCCTCCTGCGACGCCATTTTCAGTGGGGACGTAACATCCTTGAGCATCCTGGATGCGTTGGATCTTCTCTTGAATCCCTTGCGACTGATAGCAACTCTGCGCTCCTGACATTCCTGCCAATACAGCGCCCTGCGACAGCAGCTGAAGTTTTTTCCCCTTTGATCGATCCCCACCTTTTATGACTTCTTAATAAGTCCAGGTAACGACCGCTTTGTAGGTCCGGTTTCCACGCCCGACACCAAGGTGAAACGGCGAAAAGGTTGTCGGGATTGAAATCCCCACCCACTCATTGAAAAGTCACCACCTTTTCTGATAACTTCCCGGCTGTCCGGTGGGAATCCTATTCCTCCACACGAGGACCCCGCAGTTTGACCGGGGCAGCTTCCCGGCGGCGAATGCGCAGATTGAGCATTTCCACAAAGACGGAAAAGCCCATGGCAAAGTAGATGTATCCCTTGGGGATATGGCGGCCCAAGCCGTCAAGAATCAACGCGAACCCGATGAGGAGGAGAAAACTGAGGGCAAGGATCTTCACTGTGGGATGCGCTTCCACAAAGTGGCTGATGCTACCAGACGCAATCATCATGAAGATCACCGCGATCACCACCGCCGCCACCATGATGGCAAGCCGATTTGCCATGCCGATGGCGGTGATGACCGAATCGAGCGAAAAAACAACGTCTATCAACATGATCTGGATCAAGACACTCGCATAGGACGAAGCAACAGGTTCTCTTGTGTGAGCTTCGACTCCCTCCAGCTTTTCGTGTATCTCGAGCGTCCCCTTTACAAGCAGGAAAAGCCCCCCGGCTATGAGGATCAGATCTCTTCCCGATATCTCGTTTCCGAGCAAGGAGAAGAGGGGCTCTGTCAGTCGCATGATCCAGGTGAGAGAAAAAAGGAGGAGGATGCGGGAAATCATGGCCAGTCCAAGGCCGATTGTCCTGGCTTTCCCCTGCCTGGATTCCGGCAGTTTCCCAACGAGGATCGAAATGAATACGATGTTATCGATTCCCAGGACAATCTCGAGCCCGGTGAGCGTCACCAGGGCAATCCATGCTTCCGGATTCAGCAGCCAATCCATTCGTCTTTCCTTCCCCTCGTGTCTCCCCCCCCAGCAGACTCACCGACAGCCGACCACAAGGTGATGCGAGTCTGCATCGCATCAATAGCTGACGCATCAACACATTGTCAACATGTCCTAAAATGGGGGATGTTCTCAAACCGGAGCGGCAAATGGAAGAATCAGGCGGAGTCATGGAGGTTTCTTGGAGGAATGCCGGAGTATACTTCAAAGAGGATTTTCTCCCTGGTGTGGTGGTCTGGAGTCGGGTGGCGGGTTCAGGACAGAATCACGCACCGCATTCTCTTTATTTCCCTCAGCACGCACGGACTCGGGTGCGAGAATTTCCAGGAAGTTCTTCACGAGCAGCGGGTTGAAAGTTGTCCCCTTCTCCTTGTTGAGAATCCTGACGATTTCTTCCATTGGCTTGGGGGCGCTGTATGAGCGTCTGCTCCTCAAGGCATCAAATACATCCGCTATGGTGATCATCTGCGCGACAATATTCGGTCTCCATCCGGGATTCACCCTCGGATAGCCGGAACCGTCAAATCGCAAGTGGTGCTCCAGGGCGGCAAGCACCGCCAGCTTGGGAATCCCCCCCACTTCCATGAGATAGCGTCCTCCCTTGACAGGATGCATCTCTATGATCGCTCGCTCGTCGGACGTCAATGCGCCCGGTTTGCTCAGGATTTCATCGGGGATGAAGGTTTTCCCCACATCGTGGAGAAGAGAGGCCATCCCAATATCATAGAGCTGTCTGCCGGAAAACCCCAGTCTTTCCGCCTGAACGAGGGTAAGGATGCAGACATTGAGCACATGGGTGAACGTGTACTCATCGGTGCCTTTCACTGTTGCCAGCAGACTGAGAGGATTCAGGTTTCTTTGAATCTCAAATATCAACCTCCTCACCGAATCGTCAACCCCGCGAATGCTGATCTGTTTCCGACCCTCTATGAGCAAGTAGAGCTCCCTGATCCTCTCGATCTCGGCTTCATCCATGCCTGCGAGAGTATCCAGCATCTCCTTTGCTTCTTCCGAAACGGACTGATTATTGAATTCCTCCGATTCAAACGCCACTCTGACTTCGACCCGACCCAGCTTGATATTCGGCCATGCCCTCACGGGCCCCTTTTCCTTGGAGCCCAGATCCTGGATCAAACCCTCAAATTCCAAACGGGTCATTCCACTAAGGAAGGTGATACGTTCCACCCCCTTTTCCCTGAGGATCCTGACGAACTTCTCCACGGATTGCCCTGCAGCGAAGAGAGACCGGTTATTGAGGATCAATTCTTCACCTAGAAGGAAGATGGTAACGGTATTTTTGATTTGAAGCAGATGGGAGAGCTCTGAATAAGCCTTTTCCAGATGTTGCGAGACCAGGGAATGGACATGCAGGTAAAGACGAAGGTTTGTTATGGCGGCAGTCAATTGCGAAATGATATTGATAACACTCTTCTGAAAAACCGAATCCTTCATGATACATCCTCAGACTGCTCGATGAGTCAGTGGAATCTCACCAGACCAAGCCATC
>JAAYUJ010000355.1 GCA_012517775.1 Deltaproteobacteria bacterium | reverse complement strand
GGATGGATGAGCACTTCCGTTTGGAACCGGCTTGAGTGTACTTTCTCAATGAGAAGGTCGAGATTCCAAGCCCGACAGCCTTTGCGCGGATGTGTCGGGTATGGAAGCCAGACGTACAAAGCTACTGTTACTCGGCTTACTGGGAAGCTACGCTCTAGTCTGCATAGCCCTTATATTGCAGGTCAGCTTTTTCCGCAATCATATCCGGTTGATTCCTTCGAGAATTGTACCTTCTCAATACGTAGGTAGGGATTCCAATCCCGACAGCCTTTGCACCAAGGTGTCGGGTATGGAAACCTGACCTAAACCTGACCTATGAAGTTGTCGATACCTGAACTTAATGAGAAGTCACCGAAAATTCGCTTCAGCCCATCGTGAGAACCAGGAATCCGACCTCGCGCTTTCACATTGGAATACATGGCTCACTGTGACTTCACCGTCAAGGAATCAGTCGGTGTTGATACGGACTTACCCCCCTTGCGTCCATATTTCAACTCGTCAGGACGATAGCTATCGGGTTGACATTTTTCCAAATTTTTGCCTTATTTTTGATATATTAGATTATTCTCCGCTTCGAGCTCGACAGAACCACATGTGGCGTCTCCCCCCTGATGACCAATGCCTGCTTTTGCTTACTCCAGGAAGCCTTTCCTTTCCTGGATAGAAAGAAGAGCCGGAGTATATTCCCATAACTTAAAGGCAAGGAGAAGTCATGAAAACCAACATTCCGTGCACCTTGTTTGTTGCATTGGCGGCCCTGTGCTTGTCGGGAGCTCAAACGGCAATCGCGGATTCCTTCCCTGCCGCCATCGAGTACAAGGAAACCTTCACCCGCATTCTTCAGGAAGAGGATGTGGGGCAATGGCAACCGGGAAGTGAACGAAGCGTTAAAGAAATCACAACGAATGCCAGCGGTTCGAGGGTCGCGTTCATAGTGAAATTGGCCTTTGCTGCAGACCGGCACTTCTATGTGATGAATGGCGACGGGACGGGTCTGACGGATATCACTTCCTCCCTTCCCGCAGAGGTTTCCACCATCGCCATACGTACGGGAACTCTACAGATGAACGACAGTGGATCGCGTCTCTTCTTCGAGGGAGATCCTGGAGACACTGCAGGCAACGATATCTATTACTGCGATGTGGGGACTATGACATGCGGTCCCGCAGTCTTGGGACTCGATAACGTGAGCAACAAAAAAGTATACGACATCAACCGGGCAGGTACCCGGCTTTTCTTTCGACATGACGCAGGTTGGGACCCCATGGCTCAGAAGCATCAGCAGGGTCTCTATTACGCAAATGTTGGTCGGGCGCCGGTACAGATCATCCGCTGGGACCAGTTGCCCCATGATCCGACTTGCACGGAATATGCGTACAACAGGCTCTATTTCCTGGGGAGCTCCGGCAATGGAAAACGCCTGCTGTTCACCTGGGACCAGGATTACTGTGGCGATCATGCTTGGGGGATGTGGTCCACAGGCTTGGGCGGGAACCCGGTAAGAGTCGCAAGGGAGACGCACGAGAGGGTCTGGGATACGGGAGAATTCAACCTGCTGAACATCATCACCAATGACGGAAAAAAGGTGCTCTATCAGGTCGAGGACAAGGGCAATCCGGAAAAGCTCTACCTCGTGGACCTTCCCACGAAAAAGAAGACCCTTCTTGCCAAGACAAGGGCCGCCAACGGCTTCGATTCCCTGTGCCTTTCCGCCGCGGGGGGCTACGCCCGCTTCTACGCCATCCCCGGTTATCTCAACACTCGCGTGGACCTGGCAACGGGTGCCAAGCGGGACACCCTATCCTACCTCATTCCAGGCTATGACCCCTATCATGGTGACATTTCCACAGACCTGACCGCCAACGGTCGTTACTATTTTCACCGGAGCCACGTAGAGAACGTGGTGCACAAGATAGACACGGCTCCCAGGAATTTCAGCGTCGTGCCCAACATCAGGCGGATCTGGTTCGATCAGCCTGCGCTCCTCCACGACGGGACGACGACCGTCACGGTCTATGCGAAGGTGAGCGATGCACAGGGCCTGGATAACATCGAGTGGGTGAAGATGCGCACTCTGGTTGAAGGTGTGGAATATGTCGACTGGAAGCTGTTCAATCCTGGCTGGAGTAATACGGAACCCCTCTTTTATAACCCGGTCCTCTATGACGACGGCACCCACGGAGATAAAACGGCCGGAGACGGCATCTTCACGAACAACACCCTCAAAACCAGGGGAGACAGCGGTTTCTACGACCATTACACTCTGCCTCAAGACGTGGGGATACGGGTGGTCGCCAAGGATGTCGATTCCAACTATGTCATTGCCGACACCAATCTGAGCGTGGCGCATGAGCTCCCGCCGGTGGTTAGAATCAGGGCGATCGATTCCGTGGCATCGGAACCGGGCAAGAATCGGGGGCGGTTCGTGATCAGCCGAACAGGGAGCACCGGAGTACCCTTCTTTGTGAAATATGCTGTGAGCGGCACGGCGACCAACGGTGTGGACTATGGGACCCTTTCCGGACGCACCTGGATTCCGGCCGGCGCGTTTTCCCGAACCCTCGTGGTGAAGCCCATCGACGATG
>JAAYUJ010000354.1 GCA_012517775.1 Deltaproteobacteria bacterium | reverse complement strand
CCCTGATCAAAGAGGACCCGAAGGTTCTCCCGATTTCAAAAGATCCCAGCATTTTCTTGCAAAGATTTCAGATAACTGTTACTCGAAAACTGTTTTGTGAGCCTGAAGGTGTGGGTCTCTGAATACAGCGAACAGATTGCTTTGGGGCATGGAGACTTCAAATTCTTGGAAAGATCGATTTTATGGAGGAATTGCTGGATCGTTTCTTTGACCACCTGGCGATTGAAAAGGGACTCAGCACCCATACCGTTGCCGCTTACAGCAACGACCTGCGGAACCTGACCGGTTATCTGAGCAGCCTGGGGATCGGGAGCTGGGCGCAGGTTCGGAAAGATCACGTCAGCGGCTATCTGGAATCCCGTGGAAAGGATCTGTCTCCCAGAAGCCGGGCAAGAAACCTCGCCTCAATCCGGTCATTCTTCAGATTCCTCATGAAGCTGCAGGCAATCCCTGAGAACCCTTCCGCAGCCGTTCGTTTTCCTCGTCTGCAGGTGGCTCTTCCCAAATTTCTTACCACGGGAGAGGTGGATGCTTTGCTGAAGCGGCCGGAGACGTCGAAGCCGCTTGGCCAGCGGGACAGGGCCATACTTGAGCTTCTTTATGCCACGGGGCTTCGGGTGAGTGAACTGGCGAACCTCAAGCTTCAGCAGGTGCATATGGACGCCGGGTATCTCGTGGTCTGGGGCAAGGGGGACAAGGAACGGCTGGTTCCCATGGGTGACTGGGCGAGGGATGCCCTGCGCACTTATTTGGAGGAAGGCAGAAGACTGACTCTCAAAGGCAAATTCAATCCCCATGTTTTTCTGAATCATCGTGCCCAGAAACTCACCCGTCAGGGCATATGGAAAATCATCAAGCAATGTGCGTTGCTTTGCGGGATCAGGAAGAACCTGACGCCTCACATGCTGCGCCATTCTTTTGCGACGCATATGCTCGAGAACGGGGCAGACCTGCGATCGCTGCAGGCGATGCTGGGGCACGCAGACATTTCCACCACTCAGATCTACACGCATGTTGCGCGGGCTCGACTAAAGGAAATCCATCGGCAGTTCCATCCCCGGGGCTGACAGGGAGCTTCCATGGAAGTCATCACCACCCACATCAACGCCGACTTCGATGCGATGGCATCCATGATAGCCGCAAAGAAGCTTTACCCTGATGCCGTTCTGGTATTTCCAGGGTCTCAGGAAAGGACTCTGCGGGAGTTCTTCGTCAAGTCCACCGTTTACATATACGATTTCAAGCGATTGCGCGATGTGGATCTCAGTGGTGTGCAGCGTTTGATCCTCGTGGATACCCGGCAGGTTTCACGCATCGGCAAGTTTGAAGAGGTGGTGAGACGACCTGAGGTCGAGATCCACGTCTATGACCATCATCCCGATGCTGAGGACGATATCCAGGGCCGGGTGATGGTGATCAAGCCGCTCGGCGCCACGGTGACGATACTCACCCAGCTCATCAGGGAGCGAGGCATCGAAGTGACCCCTGAGGAAGCGACCATCATGAGTCTGGGCATCTTCGAGGATACGGGCTCGTTCACTTTCAGCTCGACGACCCCCGAGGATTTCGAGGCCGCGGCCTATCTGCTCCGATGCGGTGCGGACCTGAACGTCGTCTCCGACATGGTGGTCCAGGAGTTGACGGCGGAGCAGGTGAATCTCCTCAACGAGCTCATTCTTTCGGCCAAGACATACAATATCCATGGTCTGGAGGTATGTATCGCAACGGTCTCCGTGGACAGGTACGTGGGGGATTTTGCCGTTCTCGTCCACAAGCTGAAGGATATCGAGAACCTGGATGTGATTTTCGCATTGGCTCTCATGGATGATCGCATCTATCTGGTGGCTCGAAGCCGCATCCCCGAAGTGAATGTGGGGACGGTGGCGGCCTACTTCGGCGGGGGAGGGCACGCCAATGCCGCTTCTGCAACGATCCGCGATTTCACCCTTATTCAGGCGGAGAATCGACTCATCGAGGTGCTGAGCAGCTGTATCAAGCCCTTTCCCACAGCCGCCCATCTCATGAATAGCCCCGTAATTTATGTCGATTCCAATGCCAGAATCGGGGAGGCGGCGGAGGTGATGGTACGGTACAGCATCAATGCCATGCCTGTTATGGAACGGGGCATCATGGCGGGGATCGTCAACCGGCAGATTGTGGAGAAGGCCATCTACCACGGCCTGGAGAATCAGTCGGTGCGGGAAATCATGAGCTCGGACTATGCCACGGTAACCCCCGAAGCGACACTCCTCGACATACAGACCTATCTGGTGGAGCACCAGCAGAGGATTCTGCCCGTAATCCAGGACGACGAAGTCATCGGCGTCATCACCCGTCGAGACCTTCTCAATTTCCTGGTGAGCGACCGGTTCAACAAACCTCAGGCATTGTACGACGACCTCAACCAGGATCACTGGCCGAAGCGGAAAAACATCCAGAATGTTTTGGGAGAGCAGCTTCCCCGGCATGTGGTCCAGATGCTGAAAGATTTCGGGGAACTTGCCCGGCGTCTCCACTACAAGGCCTATGCGGTGGGTGGATTCGTCCGTGATCTCTTCCTTCGTCGGCCCAATTTCGATATCGATATTGTCATAGAGGGAGACGGGATCGAATTTGCCAGGAGGTTTGCCGAGGAACATGGGATTCGGGCTCGTGCCCACAAGAAGTTCAATACGGCGGTTCTCATATTCAAGGATGACCTGCGAGTGGATGTGGCGACGGCACGATATGAATATTACCAATACCCCGCAGCGCTTCCCACCGTGGAATTCGGCTCCCTCAAGATGGACCTGTACCGGAGAGACTTTACGATCAACACCCTCGCCCTCGCCCTGGATCCATCTGAATTCGGGCAGCTCATCGACTTCTTCGGGGGGCAGAGGGACCTCAAGGAAAAGAACATCCGCGTGCTCCACAATCTGAGTCTTGTGGAAGACCCCACGCGAATACTCAGAGCCATCCGTTTCGAACAGCGTTTCGGCTTCCGCATTGCAAAGCAGACCTCCACGCTCATCCGCAATGCGGTGCGCATGGGACTCATCGAGAAGCTCGGGGGTATGCGACTCTTCCACGAGCTTCAGCACATTCTCATGGAAGATGATCCATTGCCGGCACTGCAGCGCATGGCGGAGTTCGCCATTCTGCCCATCCTGTCTCCAAAAATGCAGTTCGATCAGAGGATGGAGGATCTCCTGCGCCGCCTCAAGGAAGTCATATCCTGGCATCGTCTCAGTTTCCTGGATGAGCCCCTCGAACGCTGGTGGGTCTACACACTGGGCCTGTTCTCCTTCCTTGACCGTGGTGAACTGGAAGAGGCGAGGGTCAGACTCCATTTGAGCGAAGCACAGAGTGATCGGATGATCTGGACCTTTGAGAAGGTCGACGAGCTGTGTCGGGGGTTTTTCCAGTTGCCTGAGCACCGTCCCAGTGATATCTATCGAGCGCTTCAACCCTTCAAGCCGGAGGAGTTGGTTTTTGTGATGGCCAAGGTTCAGCGTGAGGAGATTCGCCGGGCAATCAGCCATTATTTTCATCGCTATCGGTATGTGTCCACGGATCTCAGGGG
>JAAYUJ010000038.1 GCA_012517775.1 Deltaproteobacteria bacterium | reverse complement strand
TTGCATGTGTTAGGCACGCCGCCAGCGTTCATTCTGAGCCAGGATCAAACTCTCCAGTTCGTCCCTCTTAACCCTCTATTACAGGCCCAGCACTTACCCACTATTTAGTTTCCAAAGAACATCCCCCCCAACCACCAGGGAGTTGGTAAAATAGCACTTACCGTCACCAGTGTCAATGGGGTTTTTTCGTGTACAATCGAAGACGACAAAAGCCCGAAGTTAAATTATCAAAATGGTTTCTTGCCGTCAACAACTTTGCATCTTGTCACTGTTTCCATGCGACAAGTGGGGGATTGTATGCATTTTGGATTCGATGTCAAGAACAATTTCAAATTTTTTTCTTGTCCCCTTGGCGCTTTGCATACTTTGACGCTTCAAGCCCCGCCACGCAGCCCTCTCCCACTGCCTTTGCCATCTGCCACGGAGGTCCGCAGATGTCCCCGGCGGCATAAACACCCGGCACGTTCGTCTCCTGCTTCTTATTCGTGGTGATGTACTTCATGGATTCAGGATCAAGAGCAATCCCCATTGCGCCAGCCAATTCAAGGGCTCCTTTGGCCCCCAGTTCGATAAATATGCCGCTTGCTTCGATTCGCTCGCCATCGTCCAGTTCGACTCCTACAACTTCCTGACTCCCAATGATAGATTTGACTTTCCTTCCGGGATGTCTCACGATGTCGCTGCTTTCGACCTGGTAACGCAGATTCTCGTTTACGGACAGTTCCGTGTAGACAAAATGCACCTCCCGTGCAAGGAGCAACATGTGCAAGGCACCAGAACAGGCCGCGCTCTCGTTGCCGACCACCACCACCACCTGGTTGCGGAAAAAGTTGCCGTCACACTCCACACAATAGCTGACTCCCTTGCCCAGCAGCTCCTTTTCTCCTGGAACATTCAGCCGATTGCGCGAAATACCCATGGCAAGAATGATCGACCACGCGCTGACCTCTTGTCCCGATTCGAGCTTCACCATGAACCTGCCGTCATCATGTTTGTTCAGACTCAAAACGTCCTCTTCCAGGAAGACTGCACCGAATTTCTCAGCCTGTCTTCTGCCCTGTTCCAGAATTTCCTCCCCTGTAACAACGCCTTCCATACAACAGTAATTCTCTATGTGCGCCTTATAGAGGGAGCTCTTCTTCACACGCCCCAGGACTGCGACCCGCAGATTTGTTCTGGCTGCGTGAAGCGCGGCTTGAAGACCGCCAGGCCCACTGCCGAGAATGACTACATCATATTGTCGATTCTCCTCATCCATTTTTTCGCTCTCCTCATTGAATACAAACATCCGAATCGACGGTCCTGAACTGCAGTCGAATCACAACGCAGAGTCAAATCCACAAACAGGGTTCCAGGTCCGACGCCTTTCCATGGCAGCTCGCAAAATGACGCGTATAAATATCTCCATTCAATCATAAGCATTCAATGGAAAGGCTTCAGTAGGAATTTTGGGATTTTTTCCATTGAGTGTGATATTTGCTTCCTGAAAAAGAATGGCAGCTTTTTTTGGGCACCAGGGAGATCTTCCAAGGAGATCTGGATCTCATGCCATCTGAATTCCGCAAAGTATTCGCAGTGACTGCCGCACTCATACCTTCCCGGGGTAAGATTTTCATCGCCCAGCGGCCTCCGGACAAAAAGTTCGGTCTCCTCTGGGAGTTTCCAGGGGGCAAGGTCGAATCAGGAGAGAGCCTTCAGTCATCGCTCATCAGGGAGATTGACGAAGAGCTCTGCTGGGAGATTCAAGTGGGGGAGCTTTTTGAGCATGTGCATACCCGGCTCCAGGAATTCTCAGTGGATCTTTATGCTTTCTGGTGCATCGTCAAAGGGGGAAGCCTGTGTCTGAGAGAACACGTAGCCTATCATTGGGTCTATCCCAATGAACTGACACGTTTTGATTTCACTGTCGCAGACCAGCGCCTTGTCCATTCCCTGGGCAAGCTCAAGAATGTGCCTGAAGGCAATGTCACAACGCACTTATTGTAGTCCATTCAATCTGTCTCCCATTGGACCCTTTCCACATGCCTTCATGGTCTCTCCATCTCTGAGCCAGACCATCCTCCGGTCAACATGCAGTTCCCCTTGCCATCGGTCGGGGCAGAGGTTAATAAGGGTCCTGAAACACATCTCGAGAATCCATTAGAAAGGCTGCCAGGGAATGCACCAGCGACCGGGTTTCTTCTCCACTCTCACTCATACTCTTGCCTCCATAAGATTGACCCTGGCAGTATTTTTCGTTCTTGCAGTCAGTTCAGTGATAGGTACCCTCCTTCCTCAAGGATTGACCCTGGAGGAAATGCGAAGCCACTTCTCTCAGGGTTTCTTCTGGTGGATCGAGACATTCAGCCTGCATGATCTCTATCACGCCACATGGTTTCAGTTCCTGCTGCTGCTCCTTTCCATCAATCTAGTAGTCTGCAGCGTTGAT
>JAAYUJ010000353.1 GCA_012517775.1 Deltaproteobacteria bacterium | reverse complement strand
CTAATAACTTGCATTCCGCACCTTCATGAAGTGATCGTTCCGCATGGGGGACCACAAAATAATCTTCATTTTCGATAGAACGGTCCTTGTTGTTTCTGACGTCGTTTTTCGCGTGCTTCGCCTCACGTTCATGCAACCGAGTCACCATGGGCAGGGTGAGCACCGGCTGTCCCCGGTACTCGATCCGCTGCATCTCCTTCCACTTGATGACGACCGTTCCCACGTCCCGTTCCGCGTTTCTGCGAGCGTTCTTGTAAAGCATGCCGGTTTCTTCTCAATAAGTCCAGGTAACGACAGCTTTGTAGGTCGGGTTTCTATACCCGACACATTGAAGCAAAGGCTGTCGGGATTGGAATCCCGACCTACTTATTGACTGGACAGTCGTGAGTTCTGTTTTATGACAGAGTGCTATGCAGCCATGTCGAATTTGGTTTCACGTGCTCTTTCGCGAAAAATGTGCAACGTTTGACAGGCAGGGACTTTTCTTCCCATGGAAGAGAAGAATTATGCACGAATGACACCTCGGACGACACCTTCCGAAAGAACAGGGGAGGAATAAGTTCTCAGCCAACCGGGGTGACTTTGCCAGGCCTTTGGGGGCTTGGGTAAGCGCAAGGTACTGAAGGAGCCCCAAGGCTATGCCGGCCAGATTCACGTGGCGTTCAATGGCTTGCACGGTGTGACGGATTTTCTGGATCTCGGGCTTGCTGAGTCGTGAGGCATCCAATTTTTTCGTTGCGCTTCAATTCCGGGAGCGATTTGGTCCAGAACCGATAGCAAAATCCGCCGAGAATGTGTTTGAGGAACAGGAATATGCCCTCTCTTTTTGACCGGCAACAGTAGATGGTGATGATGTCTTGGGCAGAAAGACCGAGGTTGGAGCACATCAGGATGAAACGCTCGTTGCCATCGGCGACCAACACAAAACGGATTTTGTCTTTCACAGGTCGCCAAAGCAGATCAACACAGAAGTATCTGACTGTTTTGAGTTTGCTGTGGGTCCGGAGCTCAGCTTTTTGGAACAGGAGAGTGAAATCTTTGGTCAGAGCCATCGTGAGGAAGAATCACTCTTCCAAGCCTTCAAGAAGATGCGGAATGTAAGGTTTGACAGGGCCGGACCAGGAATTTTCGTAATCTCTCAATAAGTGGGTCGGGATTCCAATCCCCACAGCCTTGTCGCTATTGTATCGGGAATCGAAACCCGAGTCACGAAGCAGTCGTTACCTGGACTTTTTGAGAAGTTACGAATTTTCTCTTTCAGACCGCAAGTTTTTAATTCCTGACTGGTTTAACGGATAGTAGCTGAGGTGACTTCATCTGCCGTTCAGTCAAATGAAAGAGAAGCCCATGGATGGTATCATAGATTCTCTGCATATGACTTTTCCCGTCTCCGGGGTGACGACGTGGGTGTTCCTTCCCCCGTTGGTTGCTTTCGCAGTCTCCTTCTTCACGTCCATGGGAGGGATTTCCGGTGCGTTCCTGCTTCTCCCCTTTCAAATGAGTGTTCTTGGATACACTGGTCCGTCGGTGAGCGGGACCAACCAGGTCTTCAACGTCGTAGCCATACCAAGCGGAGTGTATCGTTTCATTCGAGAGGGGCGGATGGTGTGGCCGCTCACCTGGACAGTGATCATTGGAACATTGCCGGGAGTCTTCATCGGCGCTTGGGTGCGTGTGGCTTACCTGCCGAACCCAAGGAGCTTCAAGTTTTTTGCTGGGGTCGTGCTACTCTACATCGGCATGCGACTCGTTTGGGATACTCTGGCTGGAAAGGCGCGAGGAGCTCTGGTTAAGAAAGGACAATCCCCCATTGCCCCGATTCGGATGCGTGTTACGGAAACCAAATTCTCACTGCGCTCTGTTGAATACACATTTGCCGGAGAGACCTGCAGTTTTCGCCCCCTCTTGGTGTTTGTGATGACCTTCCTCGTAGGCGTTATAGGAGGGATCTACGGCATCGGTGGCGGGTCAATCGTGGCACCCTTTTTTGTGGCCATCTTTAAAATGCCCGTCTACACGGTTGCAGGAGCAGCCTTGATGGGAACCTTCATCACATCAGTCGCAGGCGTTGTGTGCTATCAGGTGCTCGATATTTGGTGGCATACCAATATGACCGTGGCACCCGACTGGCTTTTGGGAGTCCTTTTCGGGATCGGCGGCATTTTTGGCATGTACCTTGGCGCCCGTTGCCAGAAGCATGTTCCCGTGAGGGCAATAAAAGTCATTCTGAGCGTCTCCATTCTATTCGTTGCCATCAAATACATTGTCGGGTTTTTTGTTTGAAAGCGATCCGAACTTGAGCACGAACGCATAATGGCGAAGAAGAATTGCTCAGCCCCGTAGAGAAACAGAGATTCTACCGAGTCATAGCTGAAGATTCTGATGGGGAGGGCTTGGAGCCCATGACGTGAGAGGGGGCAGAAAGAAGTGCCCATCCGGCTTGGAACCTGTCGAAGGCTTGAGGCTTCACAAACGCAGTGGCCTTATCATAAACATCAGCAAGGACAAAAGGGGAACTCAAGAGAACTGAGTTCCTGCTGGGAGATGGACAAAGGGTCACCTGAATGAATGCTGAGCCCCGCAGACTCACCGTAAAGTCCAAAATATGGATAGTGGATGAAGACGAGGGTTTGGTTTTCGGATCAGGCCGCCTGAACTATTTGATCGCCACATCCCCACGTCTGAACCGGTTTACCCCTCCACCCTGCGGGGACTTGGCGAGCCAGATTTCTCTCATTGACACCCCGATGGTTGCCGGTCGAGTGAGTGCAAAGTGAGCCAGCAGTCCACTATCAAGCACCATTCCTGACAGTTGACCCAGGATTGCCCCATCCTGGAAAACCACCTCTTCCTCACAGAAAACGGATCGTTCTCTGACCCAAATAGGATGGCGGGCATTTAACCTGCGGGCATCAAAACCGTCTGCGGGTTACCAGGGTGAAGGTGATACATGCGTAATTGGGGCTGCAGACTGAAAGGAACGGTTCCC
Organism: Deltaproteobacteria bacterium; assembly: GCA_012517775.1. GTDB lineage: Bacteria > Desulfobacterota > Syntrophobacteria > Syntrophobacterales > Syntrophobacteraceae > JAAYUJ01. Next base: position 115 of record JAAYUJ010000353.1, on the reverse strand, counting down.
AGCACGCTTCCTCCCTGGCGAATGATGATCTGATACTGGGATTGACCCCACCTCGTGGATATATATGATCCTGAGTGCTTAATAGTCTTCGGGATTGCTCCCTGTGCGATCATCT
>JAAYUJ010000352.1 GCA_012517775.1 Deltaproteobacteria bacterium | reverse complement strand
TTTTGCTGATTATTCACACTTCATGAAGTAAGAATCCTTAAGACCGTCCTCGGTATATCCCCAAGGGAGACCACATTCTCCACAGCTCCGCACTTAACGGCTTCTTTGGGCATTCCATAGACCACACAACTCGCCTCATCCTGGGCGATGGTCCGGGCGCCGGCCTGCCGCATCTCCAGCAATCCCCTGGCTCCGTCCTTGCCCATACCTGTCATGATGACTCCCAGTGCATTGGACCCCGCATGCTGTGCGACAGAATGGAAGAGAACATCCACGGATGGCCGCTGGTGACAAACTAGTGGTCCATTTTTGATCTCCACAAAATACTTGCCTCCGCTGCGGCGCAATACCATATGGTAATTGCCGGGGGCAATGAGGGCCAGTCCCGGCAGAACCGTATCCCCGTTCTTGGCTTCGCGGACTTCAATCTCGGAAAGAGTGTTGAGGCGATCCGCAAAAGCTGTGGTGAAGCGCGGCGGCATGTGCTGCACCACAACGATTCCCGGGCTTGTAGGAGGCATCTGGGTGAGAACAGCCTTCAAAGCTTCGGTGCCGCCTGTGGATGCTCCCATGGCGATGATCTTGTGTGTTGTGGTCTTGAGGGCCTTGCTCCAGTCACGGGACATTTCATCCTGCGGCGTCGGCCTCTGGCTCTGGATGGCCGGCGCCAGCCGTGCCTGAGCAGCAGCCCTGATTTTCTCAAGAAGTTGCACGCTCATGTCTCCAACGGAATAGGACCCCCCGGGCTTTGCGAGGACTTCCACTGCGCCGCATTCCATGGCTTCAACCGCCATTTCACTGTTCGTGGGAGTCAAGGAGCTGACAATGATGGCGGGAACCGGGAAATATTTCATGAGCTTCCGCAGGAAGCTCAGACCATCCATCCTTGGCATCTCAATATCCAGGGTGATGACATCAGGTTTCAACCTGACGATCTTTTCCCTTGCAACATAAGGGTCAGGTGCCGTCCCGACGACCTCGATGTCTTCATGCCTGGACAATTCCTGCGAGAAGATCTTCCTGACAATGGCGGAATCATCCACGATCAATACCTTGATCTTCTTCAACCCTCCCGAAAGGGCACTTTCTGTCTGGTAATCCATCTCACTCTCCGGCATTCACAGCCCGCTGGCCGGGGTGAGTCTCTTCTTCGGACAGTGCATGCCGCCAGTCCACTTCTCCCATGGACCTCCCATAACAGGAGAAAACAAGTCCGGAGCCGCCGAGATCGGTCTGTCCCCCCAGCAATCTGAATTGTGGAATCCCGAGGTCCCATTGATTTCTCACATCGATGCGAGCCTTGTAGTTGCCCCCCACCATGTTGGCGAATTCCTTCATGGTATCCTCAAGATCATCTGACCCGACATCACTTTCATCCAGCCCCAGAAGATTTGCGGAAATCAACCTTGCGAATTCCTCACGAGCCTTGAATGAGATGTCAACCCTTTCTCTGCTGTTGTAGAGCGATATCGACGACTCACATTCCGCCAGCTGGGCCTCGGATGAATCACCGTTGAAGTCCACAAAAACAAAGAACATGGTCTCGAGCACCTCAGAAATCGCATCCTTCATCGCTGATCGTTCGTGTGACTCCATCGGCTTCCCCCATTATCTGGCACAAGAGAGAACGAATCTCCTCCGGTTGAAATGGCTTGCGGATATATCCCCTCGCTCCGAGTTCCATGGCTTCCTGCAAGCGGTCTTCGTTGGATTCCGTCGTGATGAACACAACGGGGAGATCCGACCAGGATTGGTTGTCTCTCAAAGCACGGATAAATCCAAAACCGTCCATAACCGGCATGTGAATGTCGGACAGAACCACATCGATCCAATGATTCTCCAGCAAGTCCAACGCCTCCTGACCATTGCCCGCCTCAACATACTCGCCTATCTGAAAACCTGAGAGATCAAGGACTTTGCGGATCACTTTCCGCATGGATCTTGAATCATCAACAATCATGATGTTGTATGACATGTCTGCCTCTTGAGACTTTCTGGACCATACAGTCTTTACAGTTCAATCTCACCTAAACCTGAAACCTTTACAAATACCCGGCCCGTGCTCATTTCCAGACGCACCGTTCGATTCACGCTGCCACCGACATGCTCTGCGGCAACCATGACGTTGTTGCGCCAAAAAATTTTCCGCATGGCAAGATAGTTGCGCTTGCCTATGTTGAAGACGCCGTTTTCATCGAGAATCTGAGCCCCTCCGACTGCCTTGACAATGAGATTCTCCTTCTTCGTCCCCAACTGGTAACTCTGTCGAAACAGCATCGAAATGCCCGAGTCGGCAAACATTGACGGGTTCTTCCTTGCCTTTTCCGCATCCATGGATGACTCGGGAAGCATGTAGTGCAGCATTCCTCCGGCTTTCACATGCGGATCGTAGATGACGACGGCGATGCATGATCCAAGTGAGTAGGTGATGAGGATTTCTTCAGGCTTGTTACTGATCGCCATGTCTGCAACACCGACAACTCTCTTCATACTTTCCCGATCCATTGTTGCTTCAAACACCCAATCAGCGATGCAGTGCCGTCAATGGGTGCATGTCATCTGTTTCTCAGGCGTTTGTTCAGAATGGGAATACGCTTGAACTGCGGAAAGCAAGATCCCTGCCATATGTCTCAAGTCACTGCAGCCACAAGCATTTTACTCTCGCTGAACAGGGACGGCTCACTCCCGGCGCCGTCCCTGCACACACATCGTCTGATCCACCCGCCGGCTCCCGCCCTTTTGATTTTCCGCATGGCGCTCATCCATTCCTGTATACTGCCGGCTTGACATAAACGAGGGGATGAGAGAGACCCGTCAAGCTTTCCGAATGGCCGACAAACAGGTAGCCCCCTGGGCTCAGGTATGTTGCCAGTCTGTTGACAAGCTCCTCCTGAGTCTTTTTGTCGAAATAGATCATGACATTCCGGCAAAAGATGCAGTCGAAAGGGCCCTTGAACGGATATCGATCATTCAGATTCAGACGCCGAAAAGAAATCAACTTTCTCAGATTTCCCGACACCTCGTACTCCCCCTCGCCATTTCCATTCCGACGCCTGATGAAATGGATCTGGCGCAGTTGGGGTGGGACTTTCTTGATCTTTTCGGCAGCGTATATCCCTTTTGCCGCGATCTCCAGGACTCTTGTGGAGATGTCCGTGGCAAGAATCCGAAAGTCCCACTTATGCGGGTCATCCAGACGGGACAATACGCACATTGCCAACCCGTATGCCTCTTCCCCCGTGGAACACCCCGCGCTCCAGACCCTCAAACGGTGCACTCCACTTTTCACCTTTATTTCTATGAGTTGGGGAAGCGCGACGTTTTCCAGAAACTCAAAATGCTGGGACTCCCTGAAAAAGTAGGTGAGGTTCGTCGAAATCGAATCAAGGAAATGCACCATTTCGGGAGGGTTTTCTCCCGAGGTGATGTGGTGATAGTAATCCTCATAAGAAGGGATCCCCGTGGCCCGCAGGCGCTTGTTCAAACGAGCTTGAAGAAGCGCCTTCTTGCCTTCGTGGAGCCGAATTCCGCATTGCTGGTAGACTAATTGACTGAATTGCTGAAAAAGACGTTCGGCCAGGACTCTGTCCATCTTCTCTTGTCCTCAAGACGATAGCGTGTCTGTTTCCGGGAAAGGATCGTGATCTGCAATATCAGCACCGTTACAGGCCCTGCGTTCACCTATTAATCGGCCTCGGCTCTTGCTGACTTGAAGGAAAGAACGGAAACGTATAATAATTCTTTGAGGAGTTTGAGTCTAAAAGGTGAAAGGATGGCTATCAAAAATGACGGGTCAAATCATGTCCACGAACGCAGGCATCCAGACCTTCTCTCTGGATTGTGCCAAAGCTCGCCCCTAAGGTCTCAGGCGGGGAACATGCGGCAACGATATCCTGGAATATAAACCATTCTCTTATTCTGGATTATTATACATCGAATGAACGTCTATAAATAGTCTCCTCTTTTCCATTTGACGGACTCCACGTACGCGAGAACATTCAACTCGTCGGCCATCGCACGGATAGGGTGTTCCCCCGGAAGGTCCTCCAGAAACTCCCCCATCTCTGCTA
>JAAYUJ010000351.1 GCA_012517775.1 Deltaproteobacteria bacterium | reverse complement strand
TTGGAGCGTCTGAGAACCCAGACAGAGCCATAAGCTTTGAATCATCTCTGATTCACCCATGACTCTTGTCATGGCATCTGACAAAAGGAAGGCTTAGCTCGCCTTCGCGCGGTCCAAAGCGCCCGGAGGATTTTCACGGTAAAGTGAGCGATTTTCCAGCATGCTTGTCACTGCGGGAGGGCGTAAAGCCCTCCCCTACGAAAATGTCCTTTAACCCACATCGTAGGGGAGGGGTTTATCCCCGCCCGCATGGCAAGGCATTTTCTAAGGGCTTTCAGCGAGTGAATCGCTCAATTTAGGTCATTGAATGCAAGGATGAATACGAGGAGAGCGGTAGAGAAGACCCCCGGCGCCGCGAGCGGAAGGATGATCTTCATCAGGATCTGGAACCCGGATGCACCGTCGATACGCCCTGCCTGGTCAAGGTCTCTGGGCACCTGGGCGAAATAGCTGACCAGAATCCAGAGGGAAACGGGCAGGGTCCACGCCACATAAGGGAGGATGGGGGCCGGATACGTATTGATCCACCCGAGGCCCGCCATGAGCTTGAAGAGATAGCTGACGAGGCTGATAGCCGGAAACATGGAGAGGGCGAGAACGCCTCCGAGAAGAAATCCCTTGCCGGGAAGGGGAAGACGAGTGAGGGCGTAGGCGGCAAGGGATGCGAAGAACACCGAAATGACCGCCGCGGCGGCGGAGATGAGGAGACTGTTCCGGGTGTAGGCGAGGAAGTGGAGGGTATCGGAAGTGATGACGGAAAGGAGATGGTCGAAAGTCAGGATAAGAGGTTTTGTGGGAAGGAGAAAATCGGGTGCGCCGCTCAGAGCGGTGAGGAGCATGTAGCACACGGGGCCGAGGCTGATCGCCACGGTCAGGAGTACGCCTGTCACCAGGAGAACCGTTTTCACTCCATGTTCGCTCATAGTGTCTCCTCACGGAACCGGGCCAGTCTGACCGTCAGGATGGAGAAACCCAGAGCCAGGAGGAAGAGCAGGACGCTGTCGGTAGCGCCGTAGCCGAAATCCCCCGAGGAAAAGTAGGTGTAGGCAAACATGGAGAGGGCATTCGTTCTGCCTCCCGGGCCGCCCCCGGTAAGCACGAAGACCACGTCGAAGATCCGAAGAGCATCGATGGTCCGGAACAACAGGGCGACCACGAGTACCGGCTTCAAGAGCGGGACGGTAATACGGGTGAAGCGTTGAACAATGCCGGCCCGGTCCACGCGGGCCTGGGCCTAGAGATCCTGATTGATTCCCGCCAGACCCGCAAGGAGCAGAAGGGCGACAAACGGGGTGGTTTTCCAGGCATCGGCGACAACGACGGCGGCAAAGGCACCGGCCTTGGTCCCGAGCCAGTTGATGGGCTGTTCCGACAGATGGAGCACCTGAATCAGGTAGTTGGCCGGCCCGAAACTGTAATTATAGATGAGCTCGAAGATGCGACTAGATACGGCGGCCGGGATGGCCCAGGGAATGAGAACGGCCGCTCTCAGAAGGGTGCGCCCCGGAAAGCTTTCGTTGAGGACGAGAGCGATCATGAGACCGAGGAGAAGCTCCAGGGGCACGGAAACCGCAACAAAGAGGACGGTAAAGCGAACCGAATCCCAGAATCCCGGATCCTGGAGCATGGCGCTGTAATTGGCAAGACCGACGAACCGCACGGGAACATAGGGTACGTCGCGCTGCAGGCTGTCCCAGAAGGTTCCGAGGACCGGGAGCAGAACGAGAACAGCCAGGAAAAGGAGGAGAGGAAGGACGAAGGTGCAGGCGGTGAGCGATTCGCGATCAAGGTAGGAAAAGCGCGGAGTCCTGCCCTGGCGGGCGGCGTACGAAGTTTTGTCCGATTCTAATGGCATCTGCAGTTCTTCAATCAGTTCAGTTCGATCCGTGCGAGCAGATCTGCAGTCTCTCCATCCGCATCGGCAAGTGCCGTCCCGGGGAGACTCCGGTGGCCGGATCCCTGTTGAAGTGTCCCTGGGCGATCTCGGCCACTTGCGTGAAGTAACGCACAAAGGTCGAGGCCGGGCCTTTACAAACTCGTCTTGCTGAGGTGAGGGTTTCGAGGTGGTCTCAGGCTTCATTCTCTTTAAAGCCTAACACGTGCGAGCTGAGGACGCAACGGCAAGTTACTTTGCAAGCCGGCCTTCCATCGGATACAGTGTAGGGGCTGAGATGGAGGAGAGTACGCAGTGCATCTCTCAACCCATGCTCAGCCGAGTCGTTTCTTGTGGCTTGGGAAAATGGTCAGACTTTGGCATCATGAGAGGCATCGGATGCGCTGTTTTTCTCGACAGCATGACGGATGGCGATGACTCTGCCACTGGAACCCGCTTTTGGTCGCTTGAGTTGCTGTTATGAATAGTCAAATAGCTTTTTCAGACACCTTTTGTCGGTCTGATTTATTTGCCGGCATAGAAGAGAATGAGCTTTCACGTATTTGCAGCTTTGGTCATCGGCGCGTTTGTGAATCGGGAGTTACACTCTTTCGAGAAGGGGATCCGGCCCTTCGAACGTATCTGGTGCTAAAGGGTCGTCTCAAACTGAGTAAGCTGCATGAAGACGGCAAAGAGGCCATTGTCCGTTATATCAATCCCGGCGAGATTACAGCCGCAGTTTCAGTGTCCAATGAAAAGAACTACCCCGTCACGGCGCAGGTCGTGGGTCCCTGCGAAGTTGTGGGATGGGATCGGGAGACCATGCTGGAGCTCATGACCGCCCATCCGCGTTTAGCGATCAACATGCTGCGCGCTGCGGTCGACCGATTGGATGATATTCAGAAGCGCTATCTGGAATTGTGTGCGGAGCGGGTGGAACAGCGGATCGCGAGAGCCCTGCTGCGGATCATGAAACAATCGGGCCGTAAAACTGGTGAGGGCGTTCTGATTGATTTTCGCTTCAGCCGCCAGGATTTGGCCGATTACACCGGCACAACCCTGTATACCGTGAGCCGTACCCTCAGCAACTGGGAAAAGAAGGGTTGGATTGCATCGGGCCGCGAACGAATCGTCGTGGCCGACCCTCATGCCCTTGTGACTTTCGCGGAAACCGGCTGACCGTTACCGTTCTTATACCCGTGAAGGATGAAATGCTTCGTTCCTGCAGGAGCGGCATCCTGCCGCGATGTTGTGCAGTCGCAGCTGGAAGCAGCTCCTGCAATAGTTCATGAAGCGATCTGAAAGCGCAACTTCTCAACCGAAACGAATATACTTCTGCATTGCTGTGAGGCCTGTTTCAAGCCACTTGGTTTTTCACCTCTTCCTCTCTTATTTGCGCTGGCGCAACGACGCGATCCCACTCACCATATATCATTATAATGAATCGGCCGACGGAAAGGGTGAGTGCTGCCGGATACCGATGAAGCGCGATTTGGTCTTGGACTCATTCCATACACATATCTTTTCCAATACTCTGTGGATTGGGAAATCTGCAGTACTTTCTCAATAAGTAGGTCGGGATTCCAATCCCGACAGCATATGCACCCAGATTTCGGGTATGGAAACCCGACCTACGACGCCGCAACCAGGGCTTTATTGAGAACTCACATCTTCTAAATCCCAAAGGGGTGGTCATGCCCACTGGAATACCCGGGAACCTTCTGACAACCGCCATGGCGGTCATGCCGCATACCGACGTCTCGCGCGCCCTGGAGACGGCTTTGTCATTGGACGTGCCTTTCTGGCCGCAACTCCCCAACACCAGCTATTATGAAGATATGTATGTGCAAGCGGCTGAACACTTTCCCGGCATCATCCTGGAAATGGACAAACGGACCCTGCGTTTTTCGATGGAGAAATTCACCGAGGAACTGGAAGAGGCGTTGCTACGTTTTGATGACCCGACCTATTTCGATATCAGCGAGACTTACTCGGCGGTGTATCACCGATTTCTGGCACTGGACCTCAAGGACAGGCCGGCCATTCGAGGACAGTTGGAAGGGCCGATCAGTTTCGGATTCAATATCCTGGATCAGGATGACCGCCCGATTCTCTTTGATGACACCGTACGACCCTTCATGCTCGAATTCATGGCCAAACGGTTGAATGTTCAGCTGGCGCGGCTCAGGCAGCGCAATGCCAATGCTTTCATGTTCGTGGATGAACCGGGCCTGCAATTCCTGTTTTCGGCCATGGCGGGATATGGCGACTTGAAAGCCAAGGGCGATCTGGATCAATTCTTCGCCCAGGTGGATCGGCCCCGGGGGATTCATCTGTGCGGGAACCCGGACTGGGACTTCCTGTTGAATCTGGATTTGGACGTGCTTTCCCTGGATGTGTACACCAACGCGGAAATCTTCGCCTGTTATGCGGCGGCCATTAAGAGGTTCCTTGATCGTGGCGGCGTCATCGTCTGGGGTATCGTGCCTACGGGTTTCGAGGCGTTCGCCGGGGAGGAGATTCCATCTTTGGCAAAGCGGCTTGAAGGCACTTGGAAAATCCTCTGGTCCAAAAGCATTGATCGGGAACAGCTCGTCGCCCGCTCCATGCTTTCTCCTGCCACGTGCTGCCTGGTCAACCCGGACAAGGAACGCACCGTGGAGCGCGCATTCGCTGCTGTGAACCGGATGGCGGACGTGTTGAAAACGAAGTATCTGTGACGGAACCGTTGCTGTGGTTGCAATGTTTCTTCTTCAGGACATCCTCCCGAAGGACCTGACGTCAAAACACTCTTTTCGATTTGGCGCGCTTGGTAGCGCAAGCAAAAACCAAACCGTTACTTGAACTTGACTGACAAATCGTGAAGCTCGATTCGAAAATGACCGTCAGCGAATTGATGACATGCCATCCATTGGCGATCGAGGTTTTTTTCAAGAGAAGAATGCATTGCGTTGGGTGCCCGACTGAAACTTTCCACACGATGGAGGACGTTGCTCGAATTAACGGCATGTTACTGGAAGATTTAATGAAAGATTTACAGGAGGCCATCGATACCCGGGGACAATCAACAGCGGATTAGACAGCTGCCTGTAGCGTCGCTGGCTGATGATTAGGCAGTGATCCTCAATTCAAAACATTCCATTCGAAGGAGATGCTCTCATGCATAGAAGGAAGATAAAGGAAAAAATCCATTGGCTGGGCGCTGTAGACTGGGACAGGCGCCTTTTTGATTCTCTCATTCCGCTTCCAGACGGCACGACCTACAATGCCTATTTGGTTGAGGGAAGCGAGAAAACCGTATTGCTGGATACGGTCGATCCACCCATGACTGATAGACTGATGGCGCAACTGGCCGGTGTGAGCAGAATCGACTATATCGTTTCTCATCACGCCGAGCAGGACCATTCGGGAGCCATCCCCCGTGTGCTTGAACAGTTTCCGGAAGCAAAAATCGTCGTGTCTCCCAAAGCGAAGGGTATGCTCATTGATCTTCTGAGAATCCCTGAAAACGCTTTTGTCATCATGCAAGACGGCGAAACGCTGTCCCTTGGAGACAAGACCCTGAAGTCCATTCACACACCCTGGGTCCACTGGCCTGAGACTATGGTCACCTACCTTGAAGAGGACCGTATCCTTTTCAGTTGTGATTTTTTTGGCTCCCACATTGCGACTGCCGATCTTTTCGTGACCGACCAGGGGCGTGTTTACGAAGCCGCCAAACGGTATTTTGCCGAAATCATGATGCCCTTTCGCAGCGTGATCGCAAAGAATATGGAGAAACTCAAAGAATATGACATTCAAATGATCGCCCCAAGTCACGGCCAGATCTACGACCGCCCGGTTTGGATCATGGACGCCTACCGGGACTGGGTGACAGGTGCCCCCCGCAATTTGGTTGTCTTGCCCTTTGTGTCCATGCACGACAGTACCAGACAACTGGTCGACCACCTGGTATCGGCCCTGGTCGAGCATGGGGTTCGTGTAGAACTGTTCAACCTGGCTGTCACGGATATTGGAAAACTGGCCATGGCGCTTGTCGATGCGGCGACGATTGTCGTGGGGGTGCCCACCGTTCTGGCCGGTCCCCACCCTTTGGCTGCCTATGCGACTTTGCTGGCGAACGCGTTGAGACCGAAGACGCAGTTTCTTTCCATCATCGGATCTTACGGATGGGGAGGGAAGACCGTGGAAACGCTTGCGGGAATGATCCCCAATTTGAAAGTCGAAGTACTGGAGACTGTTTTATGCAAGGGGGTTCCCTCTGAGAATGACTTCAAGGCATTGGATCGGCTGGCCCGAACGATTGCGCAGAAGCACAGGGAGAATGGTTTCAAATAGCATGCGGCTAAAAATAACGATAACATTTCAAGAACAAAGGAGAAAAACATGTTTTGTTTTCAATGTCAGGAGACGGCAAAGAATCAAGGCTGCACGGTCAAGGGTGTCTGCGGCAAGCCCGAAGAGACTGCGGACCTTCAGGACCTGCTCATTTACGTGTGCAAGGGCATGTCGGTCTATGGGGAAAAGTTGAAGAAAAAGGGCACGGTGGACAAAAACGCCGCCCGTTTCGTATGTGAGGCCCTCTTTACCACCATTACAAACGTGGCCTGGGACGACGATGTGATTGTCAGCCGGATCAAGGAGGGACTCAAGGTTCGGGACGCGGTCAGGGAAAAGGTCGGGACCGACATATCCGGCGCGCTTCCTGATTGCGCCACCTGGACTTCGCAGGACAAGGGGGAGATCCTGGCCAAGGCCATGTCCGATGAGGTTCGCATCACCGCCGCCCAAAACGAAGATGTGCGCTCCCTCAGAGAGCTGCTGATCATCGGCTGCAAGGGGATCGCCGCATATGCCGACCATGCCGCGATCCTCGGCCACGAAAAGGACGACATCTACGGTTTTCTCATGGAAGCCCTGGCTTCCACCACCAGAGAGCTTTCAACGGATGAGATGATTGCCATGGTCATGAAGGCCGGAGAGACCGCCGTGAACACCATGGCCCTTCTTGACGAGGCCAATACCAAGGCCTACGGTAATCCTGAGATTACCGAGGTGAATATCGGTGTGGGCAATAAACCCGGCATCCTGATTTCCGGCCACGACCTGAAGGACATGGAAGAACTGCTCAAACAAACCGAAGGGACCGGAGTGGATGTTTATACCCATGGGGAAATGCTACCGGCCAACTACTATCCGGCCTTCAAGAAATACGATCACTTCGTGGGCAACTACGGCGGCTCGTGGTGGCACCAGAACAAGGAGTTCGAGTCCTTTAACGGTCCCGTCGTTCTTACCACCAATTGTCTGATTCCTATAAAAAAGGAAAACACCTATCTAAACAGGCTGTTTACCACCGGCGTGGTCAACTACCCCGGCGCCAAACATATTGCAGACAGGCCGGAAGGCGGCACAAAGGATTTTTCAGCAGTCGTGGAACTGGCCAAGAAATGCGCGCCACCGCAAGAGATCGAGTCCGGGAAGATCGTGGGCGGTTTCGCGCATAACCAGGTCATGG
>JAAYUJ010000350.1 GCA_012517775.1 Deltaproteobacteria bacterium | reverse complement strand
TTAAAATACTCGACCACATTGCGAAAAAGGAGAATTCCCTGGCCTTCCTGAGGATATGTCTTTCCCAGCCGGTGCAATCGCTCTTTGGCAAAGGTCCAGTCGGGATGGTTGGTCCAATGGTTGTATGCTTCCGGATGAGGCATGAGGCCTACTACACGCCCCGTAGGGTCGCAGATGCCGGCAATGTCGTGGACAGAACCGTTGGGATTATGGGGAAACAGCCCCTGGGCGGCATGTCCGTCGGGGGTGGCATATGTCATAATCACCTGGTTTTGGTCTATCAAACGTCGAATCACGTCAGGCTCTGCATAGAATTTCCCCTCCCCGTGGCGCACGGGAAGTTCCAGGCGATCGATTCGCCGCACAAGCATGCAGGGAGAATGAGGGTTGATAGCCAGGTGGACCCACTGATCCCGGAATGTTCCACAGTCATTATTGATGAGTGCAACTTCCCGATTGAGTTGAGAAGCTTCGAAACCGGGGAGCAATCCAACATTCACAAGAACCTGGAATCCATTGCAGATACCGATAATCACCCCTCCCCGCTCAACGAACTTCAACAAATCGTCCCCCAGGCGATGCTTCAGTCGCATGGCCATGATCACACCTGCCCCGTGATCGTCTCCCCAGGAAAAGCCTCCCCCAATAACAAGGATCTGAAAATCATTGCAGCTTCTCTCTCCGGAGACGAGGCAGTTCAGATGAACCCGCTCAGCACGAGCTCCGGCAATTTCCAATGCATAGGCGGTTTCCAAATCACAGTTCAAACCAAAACCAGTCAATACAAGGGCTTTCACAGGGCTCATCTCTTACCTCTCTCTGTTCAACACAGTGTGCGCTTCCATGACTTCCTCAGGTCTGCAATGTCTTCCCTGAGCAGGATCTCTCCCCCATGCCCGATGAATGAGAGTTCCGGCCGCTCCTGAATGGTGCCAACCAGAGCACAGGGAAGTCCATGGAAAAGAGTCTCGAATTCCCGTCTCTTCTCAGGTTGCACCGTCACAATAAAACGTCCGCACGATTCACTGAAAAGGAGTTGATCATTGCGCAACTTTCCGCTGCAAGGGACTTCTTGAAGGTTCAGCACCATACCCAGATCACCCCCTAAGGCGACCAAGGCCGCATGGACTCCCAAGCCCCCCCGGTATATGCCGTGACAGGATGCCAGCAGGCAGCGGTTCACAGCCTGTTCGACAATTTCATATAAGTGAAGGCTCTTCATGGGATCCAGGATGGGAACGCAACATCCTGTGTAACCGAAGATTTCATAGTATTCCCCCCCCCCCAGTTCGTTGCCCGTCTCTCCAAGAATGTACAACAGATCGCCGGGCATCTTGGCTTCCATAGTGAGACTCCGGATCACATCCGGAACGATTCCCGTGCCGGTGAACTGCATCGTGGGAAGCCCGGACACCTTGTGTCTTTCCCCAAATTCACCCGCAAGATGTCCATCCACGTACATGCTGTCCTTTCCCGAAAGAAGGGGAATCCCATAGGCGAGGCAAACGTCGCGCAGGGCGAAATTGGCTCGTACCAGTTGAGCCGCCTTGTAGTCACCGTCCGGGTTCAAATGGGGATCGAATTGGATACTTGGCCAGCAAAAATTGTCCACGCCACCGATTTCGTCAAGTTTTGCCCCTACCGAAAGGAGTCTTCGGACGGTCTCATCGATGCTTGCGGCTACCATGTGGTAAGTGTCAATAAGGGAATACGTCGGATGCAGAGCCTGTGCGACCGCCAATCCCCGCAAGCTGCCAAGATCCGGTCGCAACACAACCGCATCGTTGGGGACATCACGCTGTCGACCGACGAAAAACTTGACGGCGCTCGTTCCCTGGACTTCGTGGTCATACTGCCGTTGTATCCATTCACGAGAGCAGATGTTCGGTCGCGCGAGCATGCCGTGGATCAAATTACCATAATCCGTCGGCTCACTCAGGACCGGTTCCACAAGACCCCGCAGGCGGGGTGACACCCATCGCGCATCGAACTCCCACTGGGGGAAATCCTCCGTAAAGAAGCTCAGATCCAGATAGGCGCACGTCCTTCCTCGGTAGGTCAAATGGAGTTTTCCATTGTCGGTATAGTGCCCCACAACGGTACTCTCCACTTCA
>JAAYUJ010000349.1 GCA_012517775.1 Deltaproteobacteria bacterium | reverse complement strand
TTCGAGCAGTTGGTTGGTTTCCACGAGCTCATCTTCGGCCCGCTTGCGGTCAGTGATGTCACGCATGGATGTAAACAATACCTGTTGCCCCTGTATCGTCATCAAAGAGAGAGAGACCTCGACCCAAAAATCCGAGCCGTCTAAACGGCGATGCACCCATTCGAACATGCGACTGCCCGTCTGCAACGCCTCGTTGATCTTTTCAGCCGCGGCTTCCGCTGATCTTCTTCCATCAGGCTGAAGCTCTGGCGAAAGGTTATCCGGAGACTGACCGATAATCCGCTTGCGGTCGCCGCCCAGCATGGCCTCGGTGGTCCGGTTGCAGTCGACAATGACCCCGTCGGCGAGGATCAGATACGCATCCGGCGAATCTTCGAACAAGACGCGATGCCTCTCTTCGCTTTCACGGAGGGCGGTGGTTCGCTCAAAGACCAGCCGCTCCAGTTCCTCGCGCCGGCGGTAGCTGACGCTGAAAACCATGGCAAGTGCAGCAGTGAGAAGCAGCCCTGTCAGGGTGGCCCGCCAAACCGCCGCTATGGGGTGCAGGTGCATGAACTGGGGCCCGGCATGGGCGGTGACGGCGAAGACCTTGCCGAAGGCGCAGACGGGACGGCCGGCTGAAAGCCCCGTCGTCGGACTGCTTTCAGTATCCCAGGAGATTGCGATTTGCTCGGGAGCCGAATCTTTGCGCAGCAGAGACAATTCCAGGATCGCAGAGTTGTCACGAGCCGCGATCCTCAGCAGAGTCTCCATTCGCAGCACGGCCAGGGCGAAGCCGCGCAGAAGCCTGGGCTCCCCTTGGGTGAAGACGGGTCTACATATGAGGATCCCTTTCTGATTGCCGGTCTCCTGCACCAGGGTGATGGGGTCGGTGCCTATGGTCAGGCCGGTGCGAATTGCCTCTTCAATGGCTGCATGGCGCAAGGGGTCCGAGCCGAGGTCGTAGCCCAGGGCACGCTCGTTGCCCATCAGGGGCGCCACCTGAAAGACGGGATAGTAGACATCCCGATCTGCAGCCGGCGCTCGCTTGCCTTGCGCGTCCTTCTGCCAGATCTCAAATCCCCTCAACCCCGCAGCACGGGCATCCTCTTCGAAGTTGGACCTGTCCACCGCAGGCACGGCTGGAATCCACTCCCAGGCGTGGACCGCCGGGTTCCTCGTCAGATATGCACTGAACTGCCGGAATTCCTTGTGTGTGATTTCTGCACTCCCCTCATAGAAGTGCGCCAAGCCCTCCAGTTCAATGTTGCACAGGTCGTGCAGCTTTTCGGCAATCGCCAAAGTCCGGCCTGCCGCCAGTTGCAGGAAAGCCTCGTTGCGGTCATATGTCTCGCGTTCATGGGCCATCCAGGCGCCGAACAGGGTCAGGATAAGTCCGACCGCGGCAGCCAGGGCCGGTTCCAGGTGGTGCATCCATCGTGGCGGCGCATCGGCGCTTCTGGAGCGCCGGACCAGCAGCCTCTTGCCTGTCAACAAGACCGCAACCAGCGCCAATGCGAGGAGTATCGGCGGCACTGCGGCGCGGAAGAGCATCCCCCTCCATGCGTGGGCGTCGATGTCCATCCCCATGACGGCAGGGATGTCTCCAGCTCCATTGTACGCCCCTGCACACAAGATCAGGTTGTCTGCTTCTTCGATATGGGTGGTCCTGGGTTCTCGTGGTTTGTTGGCGAAGGTCCCGTCATGGATCGGGACGAGCGCCGAGACCCATGTGCCCCAGCGGTCGGAGTACGGCCCCTCGACGGTCTCAGTTCGGGTGGCGAAGACTCTGCGGCAACCTTCGGGAGCTTCGTCATAGACCTGCCCTGGGGGGGAGTAGTCTACCGAGCCGGCCGGTTCGCTGTCCACAAAGAAGAACAGCGCGCCGTCGGCCCTGCGGCCCATGAGATAGACAAACCGGCATTGTGGATTGGTCGAACGGATGGCGGCAAGTTGTTCCTTGAGCTGCTTGTACTGGGGAGATGTCAGGTCGGCCTCTGTCCCGGTGAGCGCCTTGATATGGTCGACATTCACAGCCTCCGCTACCAGCCGCGTCTGCTGAAGCAGCCAGGCGCGCTGCCTGTGGTCCGCCACCACCACCGTCCACCAGGCAAAGAAGACCCCGGCGATAATAATGAACAGCATAAGAATGATGAGAGATGCATGGTGCATCCGGTGTGATGCATGATGAATCATTTCTTTCTCCGAGCTGGATCATCTTTGCAAAGAGGGGAGCTAACGGAGCTTCTGCCAGTGTCGACGACTTTGACTGGTTGTCTTCTCAACGGTTGACAGTCGCGCAACTACCCCGCCCTGTTATACTGGAAAAGTGAGCTATGGAGATATCCATCTCGCCAACGTCATAGAACCACAACCTTTTGCGTGCATTCGCTGCAGCTCGTGCCTGGATGGTCAATCAGATTCCCTGGCTGAATGCTGTTGCACTTGTTTTCATATTCGTAAGACTGCGGAAAAACGTGAAGGAATCTTGAAGGAATTGGTGATTTATCACAATAAGCAGGTCGGAATTGGAATCCCAACCTGCAAAAATGTTATTCTCTTTTATGATATTAAAAAGTTACGGATTCGCCCATAGGGCATGATGTGCCGGGGAATAGGTTCCCGGGTTCGGGCAATCCCCTCACCTACGGTAGCTATCCTGCTTCCGGCGGAATATTCAATTTGTACCCCATCCCGTGAATGGTGCTGATCACCTCTATTCCAGGCAGATGCGCCGCAATCTTCTTTCTCAGATTTTTGACGTGGGAATCTATGGTCCTGTCATAACCCCCGAACTCATATCCCTGAACAAGATTGATGAGCTCATTTCGTGAAAAGATCCGGTTGGGACGGCTCAGGAGCGTTTTGAGCAGATTGTACTCAGTGGGAGTCAACTTGAGGTCGTTCCCTCCTGCGAACGCCCGGCGCATTTCCGGAATGAGACTCACCGCTCCGGCCACAAGCGCCGTATCGGCCTGTGGGACATGGATTCTCCTCAGCACCGCCTTGACACGTGCTACAACCTCCCTGGGACTGAATGGCTTACAGATATAATCATCCGCCCCCAGCTCCAAACCGAGGAGCCGGTCGATTTCTGCATCCCGGGCTGTGATAATGATGATGGGAACCTGGGAGAATGTGCGGATCTCCCGACACACTTCCAGACCATCTTTACCCGGGATCATGAGGTCCAGCAAGAGGAGGGAGGGCGAATTCTGTTTCACGAATTGAACAACCGTGTCTCCACGTTCCATAATAGAGACTTGGTAACCGGCGTTTTCGAGGTACCCTTTCAAGATTCTCGCTATCTTCATCTCGTCTTCAACGATCAGGATTTCCCTGCAGACCATGCTTTTTCTCCTCTGTCTGAAATAGCTCCCAGGAACGAGGCTCGTTGAAGGTCTTTCCATGTTGTTCCCCATGTCCGTGATTATCATGGGTGGGAATTGCCTCTTGCGGATAACTTTTTCGCAAAGCTTCCGGGCTTATACCACCGGCTCTGTGCACCTGCGCACACAACAAGTCATGAAAGAACCGGGAACATCACGGTGATCCTCAGACCCCCTATGGGGGCATGGGATGCTTCGATCCTTCCGCCAAAACGTTCCACGATGCTCCTGCAAATCGCCAGACCAAGCCCGCTTCCTCCAAGTACCCGGCTTCTCGACCCGTCCACCCGGTACAGTCGGTCGAATAATCGGTCAAGGGAATCCTCTGGAACACCGGGCCCCGAATCATCAAAATGAAGGAAGAGACGATTCCCTGCAAGCTGCCAGGAAATCTTGAGCACACCGGGCGACTGGGCGTAGCGCAGCGTATTTTCCAACAGGTTGGTGAAGAGTTGTTTGAGGCGGCCTCTGTCCGCTTTGATCCTGACCCTGTTCATGCCTTCACCGTTTGCCTCGATTGCGATCCCCTGCTCCGAAAACGGCCCTTGAAAAGATCTCAGGGTCTCCTCCAGAACTTCCCATGGAGCTTCGGGCCCCTCTTCCGGTTCAGATGTCCGTGACTCTATCAGGGTCAAGTCATGGAGATCATGTACGATCCGGCTGAGGTGCATCACCTCTGCATGAAGGGAATCCAGTGACTCTCGAGTGATCTGCACGATGCCGTCCAGCATGGCTTCTATCTCTCCGCGAAGAATCGCCAGAGGCGTCCTCAATTCATGGGAGATATCGGCGACCCATTGCCTTCGCATCTCCTCGTGTTTTTCCAGTGCCTGGGCCATGGCATTGAAATCCGCAGCGAGTTGTCCGAGCTCATCCTGGTGGGGAAGTTCGATCCGCGTTTCAAATCGGCGG
>JAAYUJ010000348.1 GCA_012517775.1 Deltaproteobacteria bacterium | reverse complement strand
GGATCTCTCGAACCCGATGAGCCCGCCTTCAGGGAGACGACTCCTTACGCTCCCAACAGCCCGTATTCAGCCTCCAAGGCCGCCAGCGATCACCTCGTGAGAGCCTACCGGCACACTTACGGGCTGCCCACCCTGACGACCAACTGCTCCAATAATTATGGCCCCAGGCAGTTCCCGGAAAAGCTGATCCCCCTCTTGATACTCAACGGGATGGAGGGGAAACCCTTGCCCATTTACGGCGATGGACTGAATGTCCGCGACTGGCTTTTCGTGGAGGATCACTGCAACGCCATCCGGAAGGTTCTCAAATGGGGTCGGCCCGGGGAGACATACAATATCGGGGCACGCTGTGAGAAGACCAATCTCGAAGTCGTGAGGACCGTCTGCAAATTGCTCGACGAGTTGCTTCCCCAGTCAAGGTTTTGTCCCCATGAATCCTTGATCACGTTCGTGAAGGATCGCCCGGGACATGATCGTCGCTATGCCATGGATTCGTCGAAAATCGAGGAAGAATTGGGCTGGTACCCGGAAGAAACATTCCTGAGCGGTTTGCGGAGAACGATTCGTTGGTATATAGAGAATCCGGAATGGGTGGAATCCGTTCGTTCCGGGGCCTATCGTGAATGGATGAAAAGGCACTACGGGATTTCATGACGGTCGTGACTCGTTCATGATGCCATGTGGATTTGACGTGAGGAGAAGGAACGATGATGCACGCCGCGCTTCAACAAGATCCCCCCCTCGACCGAAAGCCATACGAAGCCACGGGATGGAAGGGGATCATCCTCGCCGGGGGGGCCGGCACGAGGCTTTATCCCATAACCCTGGCAGTGAGCAAGCAACTCCTTCCCGTCTATGACAAGCCGATGATCTACTACCCTCTGTCGATTCTTATGCTTGCAGGGATTAGAGACATCCTTGTCATTTCGACTCCCGAGGATCTCCCCCGCTTCAAAGCCCTGCTGGGTGACGGCAGTCAGTGGGGCGTGCGTTTTTTTTACAGGGAGCAGCCCCGGCCCGAGGGACTGGCTCAGGCGTTCATCATCGGAAAGGAATTCATCGGTAATGACCGGGTGTGCCTGGTTCTTGGGGACAATATATTTTACGGGCATGGTTTTCAGCACTTTCTCCGCAAGGCGTGCACCATGAGCAAGGGGGGACTCGTTTTTGGCTATTATGTCAAAGATCCTGAGCGTTACGGCATTGTGGAGTTTGACGCGTCGGGAAAGGTACTGAGCATCGAGGAGAAGCCCAAAGCCCCAAAATCGAACTATGCTATCCCCGGCTTATATTTCTATGACAATGAGGTCATTGCCATTGCCGAGCAGCTCAAGCCCTCCCCCAGGGGAGAACTGGAAATCACCGACGTCAATCGCGTCTACATGGAAAGGGGAGCGCTCCAGCTTGAGCTCCTCGGTCGTGGCTTTGCCTGGCTCGATACGGGGACCCACGATGCGCTCATTGAAGCAAGCAGTTTTATCGAGACCATAGAAAAGCGTCAGGGTCTCAAGATTTCCTGCGTGGAAGAGGTAGCTTACCGCATGGGGTATATTGATGCGAAACAGTTGAAAAAACTGGCGGAACCCTTCAGAGGGAATGGTTACGGCCAGTACCTGCTGCAGATCTTACGCGAGCGTGTGAAGATATGAGAGTCACAGAGACCAGGCTGCCTGGAGTATTCCTCATAGAGCCCAGGCTCTTTCCGGATGATCGAGG
>JAAYUJ010000347.1 GCA_012517775.1 Deltaproteobacteria bacterium | reverse complement strand
GGCAGACGGCACATTGACAACATCATCGACAAGCTGCATCTGAAGCTGAACGAGATCGAGAACTGGGAAAAGGACCTTGAGGACTGCCTCCTGCGATGTGGTAAGCCGTTTCAGGAGCTGAAGCCTTTGTACGATGCATCCCTGAATGATGGAGAACACCTTGACGAGTATGTGGGCCGGATCGGGTTGACTCGAGAGGACTTCTTGAAACTCGCTCGTCGAGCTGTTCAAGCCAAAGAGGCCATCATTGAGCATGAGATGGAAGCGAAAATGGATTCCAGATCCCTGCGTCAGATTCTCAGGCGTGTAGAGGATGGTTTGCTGCGGGCCAAGCTGGCCAAAAGCGAGCTCATCGAGGCAAATCTCAGGCTGGTTGTGAGTATCGCCAAGAAATACACCAACCGCGGTCTTCAGTTTCTGGATCTCATTCAGGAGGGGAACATCGGTCTGATGAAGGCCGTTGACAAATTCGAGTATCAGCGGGGATACAAGTTCAGTACTTACGCCACGTGGTGGATTCGGCAGGCGATCACCCGGGCCATTGCGGACCAGGCTCGCACAATCCGAATACCCGTTCATATGATCGAAACGATCAACAAACTGATCCGCACGTCACGGTACCTTGTTCAGGAATTGGGGCGGGAGCCGACACCCGAGGAAATTGCTGAAAAAATGGAGTTCCCTGTGGAAAAAGTGCGCAAAGTTCTGAAGATAGCCAAGGAGCCGATAAGCCTGGAGACTCCCATCGGGGAGGAAGAGGACAGCCATCTGGGTGATTTCATCGAGGACAAGCGGGTCGCTTCACCAGTGGATGCGGTGATCAACCTGAACCTGAGCGAGCAGACGAGAAAAGCCCTTGCGACGCTTACCCCAAGGGAAGAAAAAGTGCTGCGCATGCGATTCGGCATCGGAGAGAAGGCGGACCACACCCTGGAGGAGGTCGGGCAGGACTTTGCAGTGACAAGAGAGCGCATACGCCAGATTGAAGCAAAAGCTCTGAGAAAACTGCGGCACCCCAGTCGTAGAAAGGAACTCAAGAGTTTCATCGAGACGTAGCGGTCTTCCATGCTGCTTTGATGCGATCGAGGGAATGGAAAACTGTCGCTTTCCAGGTGTATGGTCTGGGCCAGCTGGATAATTTGGCTTGACATGATTTCAAATAGCTCATTATATAGTTAAATTCCATTATTAATGATCAAGGGGGCCCATAGCTCAGTTGGTAGAGCCACCGGCTCATAACCGGTCGGTCCCTGGTTCGAGGCCAGGTGGGCCCACCATCTGTGACTGGTCGAACAGTGATGGAACAGAAGGTTCGGTTGACAGAATTTAAGGGTATCTGGTTGGTATCGAGGAAGGAGGCTGGTCACGCAAAAGGGGGGCTGGTCTCTGATGAAATGCCGAAAGGTGGAACCCGGGCAGGATGGGGGTGTTCTTAAGGGAACACCCCCATTTTTTTTCAGGGAAGTGCATGACTTGTGTGGAAGATGTCCTCAACTGGTTGAATGACTACGCTCCCTTCAGGTACATGGAAAACTGGGATCGATGTGGATTGCAGGTGGGCGATCCAAACGCGTTATTGAATCGTGTTCTGGTGGGTCTCGACCCCAGTTCGAAGACGATTGAGGAGGCTGAGAAAATCCAATGCCAGTGTCTGGTGGTGCACCATCCTCTCATCTTTCATCCGCTGAAAGCATTGCGAGAGGACGAGTTTCCCGGAAATCTCGTCATGCGGTCGGTGCGCAGTGGTCTTCACATCATTGCGGCCCATACCAATCTCGATGCAGCCAAGGGAGGGACAAACGACTATTTTGCCCGACTCCTGGGTCTTGCTTCTCTGGAACCTCTGGTGGTTGACCCGCAGTGGAAAGCCGAGAGCCTTTATGGAGGAATGGGCCGGATAGGCTTTCTGGTGCTTCCGTTGTCGCTCGAGGAACTGGCGGAAATGGCGGCAACGAATCTTGGGATCTCTGATGTCAGGGTAGTCGGTGAGCCTTCCGGTCAGGTTCGGAAAGTAGCCGTCTGCACGGGAAGTGGAGGGAGTCTGATGGAAGGGGTGATCAGGGCTGGATGTGATGTTTATGTCACGGGCGATATCAGGTATCATGAAGCCCAGCGTGCTGTGGAAGCGGGTCTGTCCTTGATTGATGTGGGTCACTTTGCTTCCGAGAGGTTGATTGTGCCTTCCCTTGCGGGCTATTTGCGGTCCAGGGCTCAAGATCACGATTCTTCCCTTGAGATTTATGAGGCTTCCATGGAAAGAGATCCATTCTGGGTACACAGGGGGTTGGCGGTAATGAAAAAGTGAGATGGGTATGGAGTGGCTCTGCTTCATTTCCGACTGGCGTACTCCCTTCCCGGACGTTACAGGAGGATTACCTTGGTTGAACAGCTCAAGTGCCTGATTCAGTTTCAAATATTGGAAGACAAGAAATCGCGCTTGATCCGGTCCTGTGAAGATACCCCACGGCGCATAGCTGAGCTCTTGAAAGAGTTCGAGCAGTTCGAGGCGGAGTATCGCTCCAGAAAAGCAGAGTATGAGCACGCAAAAAAGATGCACCGATCCCTTGAACAGGAAATATCGGATCTGGAGAACAAGATCAGGCGCAGCAGGGAACGCATGAACGAGGTGAAGACAAACAAGGAATATCAAGCAATATTAAAAGAAATCGATGATCTGAAAAAGGAAATCACCCGCAAGGAAGACGGCACTCTGGAGTTCATGGATCGGATTGAATCTCTGAGTCGCGAGCTGAGGGATTCAGAGGTCGAGGTCGGGAGGCGCAAGAAGAAACTGGAAGAAGACAAGAATGCTTTGGAGGTCGAAAAGGAAAAACTGAGCGGACGTTTGGAACATATAGAAGCTCTACAGCGCAAGGTGCGGGAGAAAATGGACCCGGAAATTCTGAAGCGTTCAGAATTTCTTCTGAAAAAGCAAGCAGGTATTGCTGTGGCTGCTGTGGAGAACGGTGTTTGCAAGGTCTGCAATTTGAATATTCCTCCCCAGAAATTCATCGAGTTGCAGCGCGATGAGACCATTCATCAATGTCCTCACTGTCACCGCTTCATTTACTGGCCTGGGCATGAAGCATACTGTGTGCATGATGAGGATCTGGAAAATCTCTGACCAATAATTATCAATCCATTCAAGTAGATATTCAGAACCTCGCATTGCTTCAACATTCCGGAAACTCAGAGAAAAAGGGTTGCCATTTGCCATGGCCTGTAATATGAAAATGACTCCTTTCGCTGACATTCCCCTGGAGAGGCAGTATTGAGAGAGGTTGGATACCAATGGCAACATATGGCATGAAAATTTTTGCCGGCAACAGCAACAAGGCTTTGGCCGAGCAGATTTGCGCCGATCTGGAAATGCATCTGGGCAAGGCTTTGGTCAGTCGGTTCAGTGATGGAGAGGTTCGGGTTGAGATCGGAGAAAACGTTCGAGGCGCCGACGTTTTCGTGGTGCAATCCGGAGCCAGCCCTGTGAATGATAATCTGATGGAGCTCCTCGTGATGATCGACGCTCTCAAGAGGGCTTCCGCCTGGAGGATTACGGCGGTTATTCCTTATTACAGTTATGCTCGGCAGGATCGCAAGAACAAGCCTCGCGTTCCCATCACCGCCCGGCTGGTGGCCGACCTTATCACCCGGGCCGGAGCCCACCGGATCCTCACCATGGATCTGCATGCAGGCCAGATACAGGGTTTTTTTGACATTCCAGTGGATAACCTCTACGCATCCCCTATTTTGCTTCCTTACATTCGAGAGAACTTCAACAACGGGCTCGTGATTGTCTCACCGGACGCCGGCGGAGTTGCGAGGGCCCGGGCGTATGCAAGGCGACTCAAAGCGGGTCTTGCCCTGATAGACAAGAGACGTGCCGATGTGAACCAGGCTGAAGCTCTGAACATCATCGGCGAAGTGGAGGGGATGACTGCCATCGTTCTGGATGATATGGTCGATACCGCCGGAACGCTCATTGAAGCGACGAAGAGTCTTCTTGAACAAGGGGCCAGGGAAGTGCATGCCTGCGTCACGCATGCGGTTCTCTCCGGTCCGGCCACCCAGCGTATCGAGGGCAGCCTGCTGAAAAGTCTCGTCGTTACGGATACACTGCCTTTGCAGGCCGAAGCGGCGAAATGTCCGAAAATCTTATGCCTGCCCTCTTGTCACCTCTTTTCAGCCGCAATCCGGAGTATACATAACGAAGACTCGATCAGCACGCTCTTCGAGATCCTTCACTAGGGAGCAGGGGGCTACTTAACGTCTTGACTGCATGTGTCGATTTGTTGAACTCCCCGATTTCCCGATTGACAAGAACCAGTGAAGATGTCGCCCGGCTTTCTATCCGCCTATGAACAAACCCCAATTCATCTATGGCCTGGATGATCGGCCACCTGTAGGATATGCGCTTCTCTATGGGTTGCAGTGGGCTATGATCATCTTTCCTGCTTTGATCATCGTTTCCACGCTCTGCGCAAAAGCCCTCCAAATGGAACCTGCTGACGAAGTGCGCTTCTTTCAGCTGATTCTCCTCTCATCGGGCTTCTTCACATCAGTTCAAAGCCTCTTCGGTCATCGCTATCCTCTGCTGGACGGCCCGGCAACAGCACTGCTGCTCACATTCATCGTTCTTGTTCCCCATGGTCTCCCTGCCATTCAGGGGGGGACGATGCTGGGGGGGGGGCTTCTTGTTGTTCTGGTATTAACAGGGCAATTGAAGAGAATTATTCCCTATGCGACACCTAACATTGTGGGTGTGATCCTGATGCTCATCGGCTTTTCCCTCCTGCCTCACATTGCCGGGTCGATGTGCTGCACCTCTGATTCCTCTCAGAACCAGGGATCTCCGCTTGTTTTCCTCTTCAGTCTCTCCCTCGCGCTACTAATCGCCTGTCTCTCCTACTGGCTGAGTGGCTTTTGGAAAACAGTCTCGCTTCTTGTGGGAATGGGTTTGGGAACGCTGTTCTTTTCCGTCGTTGCTCCTTTGGACTGGAGTCAGTGGGAGAGTGCCCGCTGGATCTCTGCGCCCGGCAAATGGATTCCCACCGTCCCGCGCTTGTACTGGCCCGCAGTGATCGCTTTCGCCGCTTCCTACCTCGCTGTGCTTGTGAACAGTCTCGGCAGCCTCCATGGAATAGCCCAGGTTACGGATGAGGAACGATTGCCTTTATCCATCAAAAGGGGCATTCTCCTCAATGGCATTGGAGGGATATTCACCGGGCTTTTCGGCATCGTTGGAACTGTCTGTTTCAGTATCAGCCCGGGGGTAGTGCTGGCTAACAGGGTATCCAGTCGGTACGCTACGTTTGCCGCCGGCCTTATATTGATGATGGCGGCTTTTCTGCCAAGAATGGCCGCGCTACTTGCGATCGTTCCTGCGCCGGTGGTGGGGGCGACTCTGTGCGTAGCCATGGGCGCCCAGATTGGGGCCGCTTTCTCCATCATTTCGACTAATGGAATCACCACAAGGGATTATTACGTGGTAGGATTGCCCCTCATGATAGGGACTCTGACCGGCTTTCTTCCCGAGGCTTTCATGGCGTCGGTTCCCTCGGTCTGGAGGGTCTTCCTGGGCAATGGACTCATCGTCGGGATCCTTCTCGCACTGCTTCTTGAACATGTCCTGATGCGAAAGAAGACGGCTTCGTGAACGACAGAGGGATCTCTTAAACAAGGATGGAGAGGAAATGGAGCAGGAAGAGGCGGGCCTCATGCTTGAGTGCCCCAAGTGTGGTGCTCCGGTGAAGATCTACCGCAATCCGTT
>JAAYUJ010000346.1 GCA_012517775.1 Deltaproteobacteria bacterium | reverse complement strand
TTCGGGATCGCGGACGGATTGTTCGTACATCTTCCGGTAGGTGTCGTTGTCGCACCAGGCTGATTGAAGCCATGAATCGGGAACGGGGAACACATTGTCGGCCATTCGTGCCTCCTTTGCACAGCAGTTCATAATCGACGGCCCTTTGAGCGGGTCGTCCCGGAAAAATGAAAGTATTGCAAGATGTTAACTGAACGGAGGGGATAGTCGCCTGAGGAGTCGCGGGATATACGCCGTGTCGGTGATCACGGAGTCGAAAACCAGTCGCGCGGCTGTTTGAAAAATGAACGGTCTAACGAAAGGCTGTTACCTAGCAGGCGTGTGAACGGATGTCAAGCAAAAATGAGTTGAAATGGTATGTGAAATTATACACTTAACTTGGGAAGCGTTGACTTCTCAATAAGCCCAAGCAGCGACGGCTTTGTAGCTCGGGTTTCCATACCCGACAAATTGACGCATAGGCTGTCGGGATTGGAATCCCGACCTACTTCTTGAGAAAGGACGGTGAGCCGTGACTTCTCAATAAGCCCAAGTAGCGATGGCTTTGTGGCTCGGGTTTCCATACCCGACATCTGGATGCAAACGCTGTCGGGATTGGAATCCCGACCTACTTCTTAAAGAAGTGCGGAGAGTTCTTATCGTCGGTTTTCGGTTTGGGTTCGTCGAACCGGCAATCGAGGACCAGCATGTCGTCCTGATATCCGGTGTGAATGCGGAATGGAAGGGTGTTGAATAGACGGATCATGGCGCGATTGTTACGGGAAGTGTATGCCGTGAAGCCGGCGATTCCGTTTTCCTTTGCAGCCTCAACCAGTTTTCGCATGATGATGGTCGAGAGGCCTTTTCCCTGCCAGTCCTTCGCGGCGGAGAAGGCCACTTCCGCGAGGTTCGTCCGGGTATCCAGCACGTAGCCACCCAAAGCGACGATCTTCCCGAACCCAAATTCCCCGGTTACCGCAACGATGGTCATTTCCTTTGTGTAATCAATCTGGTACATCGCCGCAACCTCGTCTCGGACGAAGCTCGTCTTCTGCTGGAAAAACCGGGAGACGATATCATTCTTGTCCAGGTTGTAGAAATGCTCCTGGACCCGTCGTCCGTCCACGGCCTTGGCTGGTCTGATGGTTACTTCCTGCCCCCCCACGCGAATGACCTCCTCGTACTTCACGGGGTACACCGCGTGGATGGATTCGCGAAGATCGTGGTCAGGCCCGATAAGGCCCGCCTCTTTGGCATTGAAAAACAGCTCGTCCCGAAAATCGGGGTGGGCAAGACTGATCATGGCAATGGCGCGTTCCTGGAGACTCTTCCCAAAAAGATTGACCGCCCCGTATTCCGTGACGACGTAATACACGTCGCTTCGAGGGACGACCACCGATTTTCCTTCCAGAAAGGGGACAATACGACTCACTCTGCCGTCCCGGGAGGTTGAGGGGATCATGAGGATGGATTTTCCGTTGGAAGCCTGCGCGGAGCCCCTCACGAAATCCAGCATCCCTGTAACCCCCGAAAACATGGTATGTGGGAGAGAGTCCACGGCAACCTGCCCTGTCAGGTCCACGATGGTGGCCATGTTGAGGGATGTCATCCGGTTGTGGCTTGCGATGATGGATGGGTTGTTCACATAATCCGAGGGGTGAAATTCGATACTGGGGTTGTCGTGAAGAAACTCGTAGAAATTCACGGATCCTACGGCATTGCTGGCGACGAGCTTGCCGTCGTTCA
Source organism: Deltaproteobacteria bacterium (assembly GCA_012517775.1). Taxonomy (GTDB): domain Bacteria; phylum Desulfobacterota; class Syntrophobacteria; order Syntrophobacterales; family Syntrophobacteraceae; genus JAAYUJ01. Next base: position 2,558 of record JAAYUJ010000346.1, on the reverse strand, counting down.
CCCCCTTTTTCCTGTTTGTGATGACACCTCGCGAAACCAGGTCCATGATGCCGTCGGTGATCACCTGAGTGTGGATTCCGAGGTCGTTCTTGTCCACCAGCGCATGGAGCAGCGCCGCGGGTGTTGCGCCGATCCCGACCTGAAGAGTCGCTCCGTCCTGAATGAGCTTGGCCGCGTGCCGGGCGATCATTCTCTGGGAGTCGCTGATCTCGAAGCCGTTGATTGTCAGCAGCTCTTCCTCGTGCTCCACGATGAGGTCCACATCGTTCACGTGGATGAAGCTCCTGCCAAGAACCCGCGGCATCTTGGGATTGACCTGTGCGATGACGAGATCCGCCGAAAAGGCTGCTGCCAGGGTGATGTCAAGGGAGATGCCAAGGCTCATCCATCCAAAGTCGTCGGGTGGTGATACCTGAATCAAGGCCACATTGACAGGGATTTGCCGACTTCTAAAAAGATGCGGGACGGCGGAGAGGTTGATGGGTGTGTAGAAGCGGCGGTGTCTGGCAAGGCTCTCCGGTATGGCGGACCCGCAGTAAAAGGACCGAATGTTGAAACTGTGCCGTGACTGTTCACTTGCGATAAGAGTGAGAGGAGCAGACTCCAGACTCAGCAGGCGCACGATCTCGAGGTCCGTGAAGCTCTCCGACTGGTTGGCCAGTTCCTGCACAAGGTGTTGCGGTTCTCCGCAAGATGTGCCGATGAAAATCCTCTGACCGGGTTTGATTCTCCTGATGGCGTCGTGAGCGGAGCGGAGCTTCTTGATGTAATCGTCTGGCCAGTAGCTGGCGGGCATGATGGGCACTCCTTCGATACTTTCGGAAAGATCAAGGGTAACTTCTCGATAAGCCCGGGCTGCGGCTCCTTCGTAGGTCGGGTTTCCATACCCGACATCTGGGTGCAAACGCCGTCGGGATTGGAATCCGGACCTACTTATCGAGAAGGTGCGATCAAGGGTTCCTCTCCAGTGGGAAGGTATTTCCGCGCGGGAGAAACGGACCCCTCTTCGCACAATCATCCCTCCAGGTCAAGGGACAACAATCCTCTTGATCAAGGGGGTGACAGTACAGGGGAACCAAAGGGATATGAATAGATGCGGCGGTATGCAGTGAGGTGCGCCTGCACTTGGCGGAAGGACTTCAACCAGTCCTTGAGTCGGTCGGTCGGCGCAGAGGCAATCATGAGAGATACACAGCGAACCCTCCCAGGTGGTCCTCATCTGCCCCCGAGCCAGGCACCTTTCAAGGCAGGAATTGGAAGCAGTCTGCCCGATTGTCAAGTCCTGCTGCGAAAAGTCCCTTGAAGCGAGTACCCGCAGGTCGGAGTTCTAATCCCGACGGACGCATGTCGGTTATAGAAATCCGCCCTGCAAAGCCACTTTTCATCGTCCAGGGTGTCCCATAGGGACATGAACGACTGCTACGAAAATGCACATATCGAGGAGGTTCGGATTCACATCTCCACGGAAGTGCCTGAGTTACAGAAACCCGCATACCTTATTTTTCGCCGCAGGGTCATCCTTGGTCGGTTTATTTTCGTTACGTCAACAAGTCCAGGGCTTGACAGGAATTCTGAACGCTTTCCAGTCCATCGCGGGTCTCCGGTTCCGCACTCCGTATCTCCTGGGACTTTTTCCACCGCAGGCCGGTATGTGAACTGGTGACATCGAGCCTCTTGTAAAAGCTGCCGTTGATCTGCGTGTGGGCGATCAAATAGCGCCGGAAGCATTCATAGAGTTCTCCGTCCACCGGGTAATGCCGAGCCTGTCTCCAGAACGTCTCCAGAGACCCTCTGAAAGTCAAGCCCTGCATGTCATAAATCGCCGTTCCCAAGACCTTGGTCGGGATGCGATGATGCAACGCCGACATTCCCACCGTGCTGTTCACCAGCACAACTCCGCGTGCGTGTTTGAGCAAGGTCGGCAAATGCAGATCATGGACATACCACAGACGATCCTTCAGCTTGGAAGAATGCCTCAATTCTTCCATGAGCCGGCTGTAGTCATAGTAGCCCCGGTCCATGGGATGATGCTTGAAAACGAGAACCGTTTCCTTGGGTGCGTAGCGTGCAAAAGACTTCACCACGCTCCGAATGAAATCCTCCACTTTTGCGTATGGCGAATGGACGCAGATTTGCGAGTCATTATGAACTTGCAGGGGTACAAGAAAATACTTATGAGACAGCCTGGAGGTCAATTCTTCCTGCAAGCGGCTTTCTTTCACCGCATAGTATTTCTTGCGCCATGCTGAACGCAGCCATGGAATTGCCTCCTTGAGAGTACAGGGTCGATGGTGCCGGTAGTGGCGGAACCATGGGTGAAGGAGTGAGCATGCAACATAATACAGCGTAGCCCACAGGGCGGCATGCCAGAATGTATTCCCGACGGGCAGTGTGGGCTGTGCATCAGGCATCCGCCTGTTGAGGTAGAAAATGGGTGTCGACGGCAGAGAGGAATGGCCGTTGACGCCGGAGTTTTCGAGGGTCACGTAATCGGGGCGCAAATAGCCTTCTTCAAATACACCCACCTCGATGCCGCGAGACTTTGCAATCTTTTTGAC
>JAAYUJ010000345.1 GCA_012517775.1 Deltaproteobacteria bacterium | reverse complement strand
TCCCCGAACACCTTCTGGTGATCGTTGAGATTTCGAGAAATGATGTTCAGGAGTTCGCCGTATGATTCGAGGCACATCCCCGTGAACCGTACCGCCATTCCTCCACTCACATGCCGCACAATGACGGCCGTGAAGTCGAGCTGGAGCTCGGAATCGCCATGCGGCACCCAGAGGCGCACAAACACATCTTCACCAACACCCGGAGTGTGGCTGGTCTTCAACAGGAGGCCGTTGAGACTCACGTTTTGAACTTCCCCCTCGATGACGGTGCCCCGATATCTCACCATCGAGTGCGACGCGAATGGAATTCTTGTGAATTTTCGCCTTTCCATGCTCTCCCTTGTCGCTCAGCAGGGATCAAAGGTGCATCCCGGAGAACCAGCCTTCCATAAGTACTTGCCCAATATCGCCTTACTTTCTCGATAGATGGGTCGGGATTCCAATCCCGACAGCCTTTGCGCCAAGATCTCGCGTATGGGAACCCAATCTGCAAAGCAGTTGTTTTCCGGACCTTTTGAGAAGTTCCATACTGCTCCATTGACGCATGTTTTCTCCATACGGCGATGCCTGAAAATGCCACACGTCGTGCAAACCACTGGTCAAGGAATCGGCTTTCTTGACTCATTTCCTTAATGAGTTATTTGCTTGCCAAATCTTTACGCTTCCCTATGCTGTGGGAAGGTAATCTCTCAATGAGTGGGTCGGGATTCCAATCCCGACGGCCTTTGGGCCATTGTGTCGGGTATGGAAAACCGAGCTGCGAAGCTGTTGTTGCCTGGACTCATTGAGAAATTACGTGTAAAGCACCGCCGAGCAGAAGGAGCCTTGCCATGCGCCACGAGTTCGTTGCAACTCTCGAAGAGAGCCTGCTTCTGGTTATTGACTTTCAGGCAGCCATGCTGAAGGTCATCGACACCTGGGAAATCACAGCCGGCAAGGTAAAGCAGCTCATTCGGGCCGCGAACGCCCTGGAGGTCCCCATCCTCCTGACGGAGCAGTACAGAAAGGGACTTGGAGAAACCATTCCGGAGGTGCTTGATGAAATGGAGTCTCCCGCCATTTTCCAGAAGGAGCACTTCAGTGCCTGCCTGGAAAAAGATTTTCTCTCGACGGTTGCATCGTTTGACCGCGGCAAGATGATCCTGGTCGGCATGGAAACCCATGTGTGCGTGCTGCAGACGGGTCTCGACCTCATCAAGGCAGGCTACCAGGTCCACCTGGTGGCGGATGCGGTGGCCTCTCGAACGCCTGAAAACCGGCAGATCGCCATCGATTGCTTCCGCCAGGCCGGCGCGGTGATTACTTCGGCGGAGATCGTCATCTTCCAGTGGGCTCGCCGGTCCAACACGGATGCATTTCGAAGAATCCTTCCCATCGTGAAGTGACCCTTTCACGGATCCTACTCTGCGATCTCCGCGCACTCCGCGGTTACGATGGATTTTGCAGGCTCTTCGGGCATGTTGTAGTTGTGGAAGGAATCTGATATTTCCGATCTGAAGCCAGACCGTCTTTCACAAAAGGACACTCCATGTACAGGGAATTCTACGGGTTCTCGGAAGAGCCCTTTGCCCTCAGTCCCGATCCCAAGTTCCTGTTCCCGGCCCGCAGCCATTTTGAAGCGCTGTCTTCCATGATGTCCGCAATCAAGGAAAGAAAAGGCATTGTCGTCGTCACGGGAGAGGTGGGATTGGGCAAGACCCTTCTCATCTATGCGCTCCTGAACGACCTCAGTGATAAAATCAAGACTGCTTTTATCTTCAATCCGGGTCTCGACCTGAAAAGCCTGTTCAAAAACATCCTTCAGGATCTCGATGTCCCCTTCGGGAGAAGGCAGGACGATCTGCTCTCCCTGATGACCCGGTTCAGGGAGTATCTC
>JAAYUJ010000344.1 GCA_012517775.1 Deltaproteobacteria bacterium | reverse complement strand
CCGTTGCCTTATTTCATCTCTCCGTCTCTTCACGGTATCCAGGTGTAGACGTTCCAGGTCAGGATCTACATGGGTTTCCAGGTATTCAACAATACGCTCAACCAATATCGCTTTGGACTCATTCGGAAGCTCCATAGCGTGTTCGTAAATTTTATCGATACTCGCTGCCACCGGACTTCCTCCTTAACAAAACTGGTAGATTCTTTCCCACATGATAGCACGGAAAGACCTCATAGTCTGTTGGGTCATTGGGGCTGTTGGGTCGTTGGACGAAGCCGCTGCGCGGCGGAAAAACCCTCAAATCGGTGTATAACTCCCTGCGTTGCCCAATTCCGGGCACCATCCAAACAAAGGGAGGTATACCATGGACCAAGCTGAAACCAATCGATTTAATGAGCTTTCTCAGCGTCACCTACGCATGCTCAAACTTCAGGGTAAGAGTCGAAAGACCATTGATTCCTATGCCCGAGCCGTGCGCCGGATCAAGGAGCATTTTGATTGCTGCCCTGATCAACTGACCATGGAACAACGGGAAAAGTACTTCTCCGACCTGGTGGAGTCCCATTCCTGGAGTACCGTCAAAATCGACCGCAATGGTCTGCAGTTCTTCTGGAAACATGTCCTCGAGCGCGACTGGCAGTGGGTCAACATTGTCAAAGCCCCCAAGGTCCGTTCGCCGCCCGATATTCTCACCATCACCGAAGTGGAGCAATTGATCGCCGCCACGCGCAATCTGCGCTACCGGGTTTTTTTGTTGGCCACCTATTCCATGGGCTTGCGGCTCTCGGAGACCCTGGCGCTGCAGGTGGGCGATATTGACGGAAAGCGCAAGCTGGTTCATATCCGGCGCGGCAAGGGTCACAAGGACCGTTTCGTCCCTTTGCCGGACCTGACTTATGAGGCCTTGCGCGCTCTATGGTGCAAACATCGCAACCCGTGCTGGCTGTTCCCCAATGCCGCAGGCCCACCCGAGCGCATTCGCAATGCCGTCACCCACATGGATCGCGGCGGCACGCAAGCTGCCATGAAAGCCGTGGTGGAGCAGTGCGGCATTAAAAAAAGTTTCGGTCCACTCCCTGAGGCACGCCTATGCAACCCACCTGCTCGAGCAGGGCCTAAGCCTTCGTCATATCCAGGCGCTGCTCGGTCACAGCAGCCCCACTACCACACAACGCTACGCTCATGTAACCGACGTCACCGAACAAAATACATTCGCTACCATTAACGGACTGATCAACTCCCTACACGTTGATCTCAGGAGGGTGTGATCATGCAGCTCGCCTCCATCCTGGATCAATATCACGATGCCTATCAGGCTGAATACGGCTCGAGGCTCTCGCCCGCTCACTTGCGGGCCATCGAGGCCATCAGGTGTTGCCGGACACCCGAGGCCGGCCAGGTGCTCGTCCAGTGCACGGACTGCGGTTATGCAATGGAGCGCCCCCGCTCGTGCGGGCACCGCAGCTGCCCACAGTGTCAGAATCATGAAACCTCGCTCTGGCTGGATCGCGAGCATGCCAAGCTCCTGCCTGTTGACTACTTCATGGCAACCTTTACGCTTCCCTATGAGCTGAGATCCCTGGCCCGGGATCACCAGACCCTTGTTTACAACCTTCTGTTCGCTTGCGCTTCCAGCACGCTCAAGGACTTTGGCCTAAATCCCGAGAACCTTGGCGCCGACATCGGCATGACCGCGGTCCTGCACACGCATAGCCGACGCCTGGACTATCATCCACATATTCACGTTGTGGTGCCGGGCGGCGGCGTGGATAGAGCCAAAAAGCAATGGAAAAAGAAAAAAAGGAAGTACTTGTTCAACGAATTCGCCCTCGCCAAGGTGTTTCGCGCCCACTTTCTGGAAGGACTCACCAAAGCCGGCATCAGGGCGCCCCGTGCGGTTTCCCGAAAATGGGTGGTCCACTGCACCTGCGCCGGAAAAGGTTTATCAGCCTTGAAGTACCTGTCACGCTATCTCTACCGGGGCGTCATCGCTGAAAACAACATCGTCTCCAATCATGATGGCAAGATCACCTCCAAGTACGTCGAAGGCAGTACCGGCAAGACGCTCCACCGGACCATCAAAGGCCACGATTTCCTGTGGCTTGTCCTGCAGCATGTCTTGCCCAAAGGCTTTCGCCGGGTAAGGGATTATGGCTTCCTGCATGGCAAAGCCAAAAAGCTGCTATCCCTGGTCCAATTGGTCCTGCAAGTCTTGATAGAAGCCTGTGCATCACCACCCAGGCCTGCTTTTCTTTGCCCCTTGTGCCTGGCGCCCATGAGGGTCCTGACCATCCGGCCGGCGCTCTGCTCATCCGCATAACAGGCTCAACCGGTTGAAGCCCGGCATCAATTCAGCCACAGGAGGATTGTTTACCCTTATGACATAGACGCCCATTTCCCAAAGCCTCTCTCCAGGCTTAGCGCTCTCGCTCGCCCTGAAGAAGACGGCCACCCGGTTCCGGCTAAAACCAACTCTCCTTCGAAAAAAGATATTTTCCTATATAATGATGCCACCAGATTCCAGCGGGCTCGTCCAACCACAGGATAAGATCGTGGATCGCTGCGCTCTCACGATCTATCCTTACTCGTTGGGTCTGTTGGGTCATTGGGTCATTAAGGTCTATTGGGTCTTGGGAGCCATTATCGCCCACATCTTTAATGCCTGAAGCATTTCTTGCACTACTCTGCCGCCACCAACGGAAGACGGCGGATGCGCACACCCCCTTCTGCAACCGTGGCAACAGCACCATGATCGAGTACTTCTGCGTGATGCGTGATGATACTCTCGAGATAGAGGTTCACGCGTTCGGGGCGCATATTGCGCAAATGGAAAATGATGACTGTTGGCAACTGGGCCCCACTGGCAGCCAGGAGATCACCAAAATCCAGGTCGTGTGTGAGGACAATGCTTTCCTCACGGCGGGCCTTCTCCAATATTTCCAAATCCTTCAGCCTTCCAAGACCCTCTTGGTGCAGGTGCACCGCCAAGTGCCCGAGATCCCGAAGAAAGCTCACCGTCTTGGGTGATATCCCCATATCAGCCAGGAACTTGATCACGAGGCCAGCTCAACGGGATGCACCGTTTCTTCAGCCAACCATGCAGCAAAGTGAAGTGCTTGCCGAATGTCCTCGCGCTCCAAGTAAGGATACGCCTCGATGATTTCATCAGCGCTCATCCCATTGGCAACCAAATTGACAATAAGGGATACGGTCACACGCATACCACGAATGGTTGCCTTGCCACCCATTACGTTTTGGTCATAAGTGATACGCTCAAACTCGAACATTGAAAGCCTCCCGCAATTCATGCCGACAATTCTAATATCAATAACATGCTTCTGGGGCAGGGAGGAACCTCGATCAAAAGAATTTTCCACCCAAAGATCAGCAGCGGCGAGCATGGGAAGAAGATGTCGTTGGGTCCATGGGGTCGTTGGGTCTGTTGGGTCATGTGGTCATCGGGTCATTGGGTTGTGGAGTCGTGGAGTCGAGCGACTTCCTTAACAGATTGATTCACCGCAAAGACGCGAAGGGCGCAAAGGGTCTGTTGAGTTAAGTCTGTTGGGTTGTTGCGCAATACGCGCAAAAGACAAGTCTAGAGTGGCGACTGCATCCCGGGGCAAATCGACAAGGAGCAAGTAATCAGCCGGATAGAGGTAATCTTCACCGCTCTCATCGATGACACGTAAATCGCTGTCCCTCTCGGCATCCTCATCGGGAACAACACGATAGACCTTGTGCAACTCCAAAGAGGCTGGGTAGTGTGAGTTGTCGATGCAAATGGCAAATCGCGGGCTGCTCATCTTCTTATCCTTGCTTACTTGCTTAGATTATTCCAAATAGCGTTTCCGTTTTATCTCTTTTCTTCCAATACCGTGTGCTTCATACCAGTGAAGCTCTGCTTTGCGCACTCGACCGATCCTAAATCGAACTCCCGATAGCTAGGGTCTCCATGTCCGTTATCGCACTGACGATCTCAAATGGGTCCAAGAAGCATCCTATAACCAAGCTTCAGGAGGTCTTTTGGGTCGTTGGGTCGTTGGGTCGTTGGGGTGCGGTCCGGAGATGCAGCGAGCGGGAGCAATCTAAAGAAGTCGCTGCAAATCTTCACGAGAAAGCTCACAGTCCTTCAGAATCTTGATCATGAGCCCAGAGCCTATCGTCTCACCCGCATGAACCGGAATTACCGTGGATCGACCATCAGGATGCCTTACGTAATGGTGACTTCCTTTGATCCGGATAACCTCGAATCCCCCTTTGGTCAGCGCGGCAATGATGTCCCTGTGATCCTTTGCTTCAATGCGTTGCAGGATCACCTTGACCTTGGTTGCCATGAGATCATCCAGGGACGCGACCTGCAGAACACCGTCTTCAGTCAGCTCCGGTTCCCCGACACGACCAAATCCGATGCTCCCGAAGAAAGACACTTTCACCGATTGAAGGCTTTCCTGCCCGAGGGTAACCAGAACTGACAGGGTATCCAGGCTATCCTGAATTACCAGGGACCCCGAAAGAAAGGGCAAAGCATCCCGGATCTCCTTCTTGTCCAATGGTCTGTCGGTAAAGAAGTCGAAATCCACGGAAAAACGATGCCCAATGCGAAGAGCGATTGCTGTGCCCCTGTAGAGCACCATCCCGAGCCCGGCTGTCGGAGAGAGCTCCGCCCAAAGCCGTTGTTGAACCGGAGGCAGAATGGCTGCGTGAGTCTTGAAGCTTCGGATCACGCCACCCTTCGTTCCCGCATCCGAATGGTTTCTCCAGATTTCGCCAGGCCAAGTCGGTAGTGCCAGTAAGCCCATGATTTGCCGGAAAACATGCCCGCTTCGGCATCGGCAATCACGTGGCGGAGGTATTCGTCTCCCACCGCTTCGGCCAACTCCTGCACGTCATCGAAGTCGCCGATATCCATCACCTGTGTAACGATTCGCTCAGGCATCTCGACCGTTGAGTTTGTTGAATCCCACAGGCCGCGCGTCATCGGAAAGATGGCGAATCGCACTGATGATTCGGTCCCAATGAGCTTGGGGTAAGGTTGCCAAATCTTTTTGAGCGCGTTTTTCGATGAAAAGTTCATATTTCATTCCGAAAGTCTTGGCGATCTCCGAAACGGCTTGCTCAAATGGAACCAGCTCCGAAGGCTCTCGTTTGGCTTCATCATATGCACGGATGTCCTCGAATTCCTCAAGGGCCTCAACGATCTGTTCCCAAATGGGACGCCTGGCAAACTGGTCAGTCTTCGAGAGAAAAAGTCCTCCGCCCATAGTAGCACAACACTGCCTCGACGATTCGTTCCGCACAGACCAGGGCGGTCCTGGCCGACTTCTCTCCATAAAAGCTGTGGGGATAACCAGCAGGCAGGCCGTTGGGATACCTGGAAGGGATATAGTGCAGGTCGAGCTCTCTGGCATCATCCAAAAGGTCCTCAGCCATGTACAACTATCCCTTCCTCCAACACGGTTTCAATCAGTGCGTTGCCCTGCTCTTTCATCCTTTGGAGTTCGTCGGGAGTGTAAACCAGAACGTCAATTCCGGTCTTGAGATTCAGGATCTGCAAGACCCTGCGTATTCTCGAAAAGAAATCCTCTTCCGTCTCCTTGACGATCACCAGGTCAACATCACTCAGTTCGTCGCTCTCATTGCGGGCAACTGACCCAAATAGAATGACATGCAAAGGTTCATAGGCAGACAGTCGAGAGACAATATCTTCAACCAGGCGCCGGCGTTCAGCGGTCGGGGTCGTTGGGTCGTTGGGTCATCGGGTCGTTGGGTCATGGGGTCTGTTGAGTCGTTGGGTCGTTGTGTCATGGGGTCAAACTGGATTCTCAAAGGGTTGATGCGCCGGAGACGGTAGCGGGAAATAGTTCAATTCTTATCTACCAGCGACGTATCAATGCTTTCGAGATAGGATTGTGAAGTCATGAAGACGGTTCGCAGATCACCTAGCGCTTTTTCAAGATCGTCCGCATCAAATGTCTGGAATGGGCTGCCACCGGGAATCCCATTGGGATAGCGAGCCGCAATGTAGAAGCGGTCCAGGCGTTTTGCCTGGGGAATGATCGCCTCAAACCTCATATCTGCTCTCGCCAGTTCCCTGCACATTTCGAAAAGGGAATGCCCAATGACTCGCCGTTTTCCCATCCGGTACAGGCAGGCTTTGAGCGCCTTTTCTCCCGCCTGCTGCGCGATGAAGCATCCTTTATCAAAGAAGATGCCCTCGGCCGCTACCCATTCGACGAATCTCAAATCATCCTCGGCCTGCAGAAACCAGCGAATCGCTTCCTTGCCTGCTTCTTTCATAAAGGATCTTCCCAGTGCGGACGGCATCCTGAACGAAGGAGTTTTCAGAAATCATCCGGTCGAATTCCTCCGGGGTGTATGCGAGAATATCCACCCCCTTGGGAAGACTCCAGAATTCATAAAGCTCTTCAAGTCGATCCAGGAATTTCTTCGTGGTATCGTACACGATGATCAGATCGATATCGCTTTCTTCATCCGCTTGACCCCGGGCATGGGAGCCAAACAGGATGATTCGTAGCGGATCGAAGGGTGCGAAGATCTCCGTGACCCTTTCCCGCAGTTCAGGGAGACTCAGGTGATTCATCTCGTTGGGTCCATAGGGTCGTTGGGTCCATGGGGTCTGTTGGGTCGTTGAGTCCATTGACTGCAACTCAGCGGAAAGCTTCTATTCTCCGTCGGAGACAAGGGGCGATTCGGGTCCCTTTTCTACCCAGAAATTGCCGAGTTCCAATTCCACTTCATGGAAAGGCTCGGCCCGCACCTTGTCATTTTCCGCAAAACCCGCAAGTCTCACCCATTCCGCGGACTTGAGCCTGAAGATCTCCAGGGTCTTGTCCCGAGGATCAATCAACCAGAGATATTTGACTTCGTACCGCGCATAGATGGCCATCTTTCTGATTCTGTCATTCCGTGCGGTACTCGGTGAAAGGATTTCGCAAATCCAATCCGGCACAGCCGAGAACCAATTCTCTGCGGGCCATCCCGGAAACCGCTCCTTCCTCCACCCGGCAAAGTCAGGAACAAGGATATTGTCTCCAAATTTGATTTCAGGTTCATAGAGGATTATCCACCCGCCGGGCCCACCCCGTCCCAATCGGTACGGTGGTCCTATCTCCGCGCTCAGTGCAAAAGCCGCATTCGAGTGCTCACCGGAAGGCCTGGGGGTAGCGATGAGCTCACCGTCAATAATCTCTCCGATCATATTCTCCGGAATGGTGTACAGATCTTCATAATTTACTCTTCTTTTTGCAGGCTCTGACACTTGGCGATTCCTTGCGGGGAGACGGTGGGTCGACTCATTCTCTCAAAAGAGAGGCTCACACAAACGCGCAGGGGGATGCAAGGCGTTGTTTTCGATTATACTCGTTTCGCTTGAGACGTTGCGCTTTCAGATCGCTCCATGCTTTATTGTAGGAGCGGCATCCTGCCGCGAGGGTGGGCAGTCGCGGCAGGATGCCGCTCCTACAGGAACGAAGCATTTCATCCTTAACAAGTATATTACAGGGCCAGTCTATGCTTGGCGTAGGCGACCTGGGCGGCGTTTTGGTCCGTGTAGATCTTCTGGATCCCTTCATCCCGGTTCATGACCCCCTGGCGGACCATGTTGGCGATCTCCCACACATAGGGGTGAAAGCGGTGACGTTTGAGATGACAATGGTTTGCATAAGCGTTCAACAGGCAATTGCTGGAATTCGTGTCCGTGTCCTTCGGGGTCTTCCAGCCTGCACCTTCCAGGTCTGCAACGATCCGTTCCTCGTCGTAATCGAAAAACGCCAGCGGGTGGACGTTGTACGGGAAACGGTCTCTGAAGGTATCGTAATAGCCATCCGGAAGGAAGTAGCGGCTGAGGTCGGAGACAAGATCTTTCGGGACGGCATCCAGGAGAACTTTTTGGCTCTGCTGGGTGAGGGAGGGAGAAGCCTTCATGATGGCT
>JAAYUJ010000343.1 GCA_012517775.1 Deltaproteobacteria bacterium | reverse complement strand
TACCGATTCTCCCGAGGAGGAACCGCAGTCATGAAAGGTTTTTGGCCTGTCTATCGTAAGGAGTTGTATACTCTTTTTGCCTCCCCGATCTTTTATGTAGTGGCATTCACTTTTCTGGTGATTGCAGGCTATTTCTTCTACAGTGCAATAGCCTACTTCAACCTCCTGAGCTTCCAGGCGAGTCAAAATCCTTTCATGGCAAAGCAGATGAATCTATTGGAAATGGTGTTACGCCCTTTCTTCATGGACCTGAGCATTGTGATGCTCCTCCTTTCACCTTTGCTGACGATGAGGCTCTATGCAGAAGAGAGAAAGACCGGAACCCTTGAACTGCTCTTCACTTATCCCATTTCCGACAGTGCGGCTGTGCTGGCGAAGTTCGTAGCGGTAGTGTGCGTCTTTGCGGTAATTGTTGCAGGCACCCTTCCGGGTATCTTTCTCCTCAGTGTGATAACCAATCCGAGCTGGAAGCCGATTCTTTGCGGGTATCTGGGCCTGCTTCTCCTGGGAAGTGCTTTCATGGCCCTCGGGACATTCACATCATCTCTGACGCAGAACCAGATTATCGCCGCAGTACTCTCTTTTGGCGCCTTGCTCATGTTCTGGGTGATCGGATGGGTGAAAACCCTTGTGGACCCCTCAGCGGCAGGTCTTATTGAATACCTCTCCATCACGAAGCACTATGATAACTTCACGAAAGGTATCCTCGATTCGCGGGACACCATCTACTATATCCTTTTTGTAGTTTTCTTTCTCTTCCTCACTCTCAGACAGATGAGCTCCTACCGATGGCGAGGTTGACAACCGTGCGGGAGCTTGGTTAGGTGGAGGATTGGGGGGCAGATTTGCAAGGGTCCCTCGCCTCTGAGAGATTTTGCCCAGAGGGGATGAATCATGCCTGTCGATAGAAAACAGAAGCGTTTGCTGACATACGGGTCCAGTACAATAATAACTTCATTCTTGTTTCTCGGTATATTGGGGTTCATCGCCCTCATTGCAGAGCGCAATCCCGTACGGATTGATCTTACCGAATCAGGCAAATTTACGCTATCGGAGCAGACCAGAAATATTCTCAAGTCCCTCGATAAGCCGATACACGTCAAAGCGTTCTGTGCTACCGCATCAGCTGAGCAGGCCAGGGCTCAGGATCTGATGGACACTTATCAGTATGCGACGAAGATGATCAGTTATGAATTCGTCGATCCCGACCGGCAACCTGAAGTGGCTCGCCAGTATGATATCCGCAGTTACGGCACTCTTGTCCTGGAGGGCTATGACAGGAAGCAGAGCATCCAGACCCTGGATGAGGAGAGCATCACCAATGCCATTTTGAAACTCACCAGAAATGATCAGAAGAAGATCTATTTCCTGATTGGGCACGGAGAGCGTTCACTTCAGGACGTCGGCAAAGATGGGTTTACCAACGTGAAGGAAGCCCTGGGCAAGGAAAACTATTCCGTGGTGGACTTGAACCTGCTCCAACAGGCGCAGGTCCCGGACGATGCAGCTCTGGTTGTTGTCGCTGGTTCTCAGAAGTCTCTGATGAAGCAGGAGATCGAAAGCCTGAGATCCTACCTGGAAAGAGGCGGAAAACTCATGGTGATGCTGGATCCCCATCGCGATGGGGGACTGCGGGAATTCCTCAAATCGTATGGAATTCAATTGAGTGATGATGTCATCATCGATAAGCTCAGCCGAGTCTTCGGGGGAAGCTACCTCATGCCTGTCGTGACCAATTATGGACAACACAAGATCGTAGAGAATTTTGGGGTCGCAACCTTCTATCCTGAAGCACGCTCTGTGCAGAAGGGCAAGGAGCTCCCCAAGGGGGTGGATGTCCTCGTCCTCGCTTCGACCTCTGAAAACGCATGGGGAGAAAAGAACCTGGAGCTTTTAAAACAGGGACAGGCAGGTTTCGACGAAAAGGTGGATCTTCCTGGCCCTGTTCCTCTGGTGGTTCTCGCGGAAATCAATTTGAAAGAAATGAAAGACGAACCTCCCAATGGAAAATCATCTCAGAATCAAGTGATGAAACCCGAGGAGGAGAAGAAGGAGAGGGGTGTGAAGAATGCACACCTTCTGGTAGCGGGGGATTCCGACTTCATATCGAATGCAAACTTCGGCCTCTCGGGGAATGGTGACCTCTTTTTGAACATGGTCAACTTCCTGGCTGAAGAAGAGACCCTCATCACC
>JAAYUJ010000342.1 GCA_012517775.1 Deltaproteobacteria bacterium | reverse complement strand
TTAACATAGTCGAAAGGCAAAAGCAAAGCTTATTTTGTAAGAATTTTCTCATAGTCCATCCCACATCGATGCTGCTGTAAATTGCTTGAAACATTGTACAGTCCCCTTTTTATCATTCCATTGTTCCAGACTCGGCGCAGTTTATCACATCCACCACGAGGAGCAGATTGTGGCGCTAGGCACGAATAACGGTCTTCTTCACTTTCCGTTTTGGCAGTGGATTCCAAATTAATATATAAAGGTATTGATGCGTAGGGGATTTGGCGGAGCCAACCCGTTTCTGACGATAAGCTGTGCCCGCAGGGTACGATTCCTTGACGTGAGGCTACTTGACTTATGGCGATCGTGGCGATTGTCGGCAGGCCCAATGTGGGCAAGTCCACCCTGTTCAACCGGTTGAGCAGAAAGAATCAGGCGCTTGTCTTCGATGCCCCCGGCGTCACTCGGGATCGCAACTATGCGCAGATTTCATGGGATGAAAAGTCTTTCACCCTGGTCGACACTGGAGGATTCATCGGTTCAGCAGCTTCCGTCATTGAGGATGAGATGAGGGAGCAAATCCTCATGGCCGTAGATGAAGCGGATGCCGTTCTCTTTCTCCTTGACGCAAGGGCGGGACTGACCCACGAAGACAGGGATCTTGCCGAAACCCTCCGAAAATCCGGTAAACTGATCTTTTGCACCGTGAACAAGATTGACGGCCCGGAACAGACCCGGCTCTTAGCCGACTTCTATGAACTGGGCTTTGATCATCTCTATCCCGCCAGTGCTGCCCACGGTTTTGGAATCGAAGACCTCATGACCGACCTGATAAACAGGATTCCGGAATCCACCACCGAAGAAGAAGGCGCAGCGGAACTCACCGAAATCAAGATCGCCATTCTGGGACGCCCCAATGTGGGCAAGTCCACCCTGGTCAATCAAATACTCGGGGCGCCCAGGGTCATCGTCAGCCCTCTGCCTGGAACAACCCGCGACCCGGTGGACACATTGTTAACACGGGAAGGTCAAAGCTATCTGCTGATAGATACCGCCGGCATTCGCCGCAAGGGGAAAACCACGGCGGCGCTTGAAAAACTCAGTGTCCTGCGTGCCCTGCAAAGTATCGAGCGCAGCCATGTATCCATCTTAATTCTGGACGCGACAGAGGGAATCACCGAACAGGATCTTCACATCGGCGGGTATGTTCAGGAGCGGCACAGGGCATGTCTCATCGGCATCAACAAATGGGATTCCGTGGAAAAGGACCCTCGATTGACCAAATCCATCAAAGATGAGGTGCGATCGAGATTCCGGTTCTTTCCTTTCGCCCCCATTCTGACATTCTCCGCCCTGACAGGGAAAAGAGTCGGCAGAATACTCCCCGCTGTTCAGGAGGTCTTCCAACAGTATAATCAACGTATCACAACGGGGCTCGTGAATCGTGTACTGGAGGAGACCGTAAGGCGCCATGAGCCACCTATGGTCCGCGGGCGCAGCTTGAAGTTCTACTACGCCACCCAGACATCCACCCGACCACCGACTTTCGTGCTCTTCTGCAACTATCCCGACGCCGTTCATTTTTCCTACGAACGATATCTCACTAACCAGTTCAGAACGGCTTTCGCTTTGGACAAGACCCCCATCCGCCTCGTTTTTCGAGGAAGACAGCGGAGAGAATAGCACTGGAGACTCTTTCACAAGGATATACCGGAATGGGTCACCCGTGACAACCGACCCTGGAATCCCAATGGAAAGTATTGTTCCCCACACGGAAATGCCGACGGCTTTTGGGGATAGCGCGCCCGGAGTAGTCACCCTTCAGCATGCCAGATAAAGGAGAGGCCATGGAATTCAATGCATTTTACAGGAAATGCCGGGAAGAGAGCACGGTCAGCGATTTTGAATCCTATCTTTCCTACTGCATTTTTGAAAAGGGCGGAAACAAGCAGGAAACAATCAGCCTGGAAGAATACAGTGCGATGCGGGACAGGGCCTTTGATGGACTGGATGAGGAGGCCGCCAGAAGACTTTTCGAAGCCGCAGGAGCAATTCACTGGCGGGAAGGCGAGTGGGAAGGGGCCATGAAATGAGAACCACCCCGTGCTCTACCCCGCTGAAGTAAAGGAATCGATCTCAACAACCTTTCAAAAAGATTCACCATGGCCCCCTCGTGTGAGGAGACCATGGTGAATATGCACTACAGGCAGCTCAGCTCTTCAGGAATTCATGAGTCAGTTTCTCCCAGTCCAATCCAGGAATCCTCCCAACCACATCCTCGATGACACCGCCGTCCGCATAGGTCATTCCCACGCTGCTCACCATCTCCATGAGCCTCATGTGCTCCGTTCCGATCCAGTTGACCGCTTCTTTGCCGGTAACGAGATTTTTCAAATCCTTCTTCATTTCAATGGGATCGAGAACCATGAGCCAACCTTCGTTGTAAGGCTCGTTTTTGACCACCGCCGGCGCTTTGGAGGCCTGGTAGTTGACCGCAGCCACGATTCCGGAAAAAGGCGCCAGCACAGCTGCTTCCTTGCCCGTCCGCTTGAAGGTCAAACCGATTTCACTGAACTTGATCTGTTCTCCCGTGAGAGGAAGATCCAGGGAATCCACGGGACCAAACAAACGCATGCTGAAATCGTCCAATCCGATGCGCACCCGCCCGCCGGCCTCCACTCTGGCCCACGCGTGACCCATGTGGAAGAAGTGATTGTCGGGAAGCTTGTACCCTTCAACCTGAGGAATGTCAGTCAAACGATAGGGAAGCTGCAGTGACAGTCCGTCCTCGAGCATCTGATCCCATTCGCAGCGACTGCACTCGAAATCATAAGGACAGAGCCTCTCCGGAGCGCGGCCTGTGAGGCTGTGCCTGCATTTCCTGTAAATGCCGTCCCGCTGTTTCATCTTATCCTGCCAGGCGATGATATGCGCCTTCTTGGCAGGGGGAGACTCACCCTTGATCCTCGCCTCCAGGTTCTTGTCCGCAGTCTCTTTCATGGCTTTGTCGAATGCACAGGTATGGCAGTTGTAGTTGTTGTTGCACAGCTTGAAATCAAGGACACCCGCTTCCATCCAGATGCATTTGTCCTCTCCCTTGGGCACCGTCTTGAATCCTTTAGAACCGGCCTTTTCTGACATCTTCGTTTCTCCTTCTCTCTGGTCAATCCGCGATCACTATCATCAGTTCCGTACCGTCGAAACCACCATCCGATTACCCAATCGAACCCTTCACACTTCTTTGAGATCCACTCTCCGAATCCCATCTCATCTTGCCCGATTCTAAAGGCAAAGCCTGTGCCAATTTCAAGCGATGATATCTAACTGACTAATCTGTTTATTGATTTATGGAATGAGTCGTGAGGCGTATGCGGCAGGCCCAGGCAAGAGGGGCGAAGGAATTCTCATCACCATGATGCATCACCAAAAGATTATTTCATCATACGTATTCGTTATCATTATATTTATTATTCTGTGAGGCTTTTCCCACCACGTGTGGATAATTTCCACATATTTCACATGATACTCCCTGGAACATTCGTGGTAAAGGAGTGGTTATTTGCGGAGATGCAAGCGCCATGTTCTGCGCGACAGGAAGCGCGCTCCCTCTTGGAGACATGCGGGGATTCACGTCGGCCTGAGCGCCTGGTGCCGCCCCAGTTCCCTGGCAACCAGCCAACAGAGCAATTCCTGGCAGACCGGACAGTAGAAAGGAGATTTGCGATCGACGGATTCCAGGCCTGGGGAGAAATGCATCACACAGCTGCGGTCGCTGCAATGCCGCAATCCGAAGGTGTGACCCAATTCGTGGACAACTTCCTTCTCTAGTCGGAGGATGACGGGTGGGTATCGACGCGGTTTCTTTTCATCCCTCTCCCCGTGCAGGCGGTACGTCGAAACGACGGCACATTTACCCTCGAATTGAGCCTCTCCAAAAACAAAGGAGAAGATGGGATTAAAGAGATCAAAACCGGCGATTCCCACCACCTTGAGAGCATCGGAGGGTGCCACTTCATTCAACTGCTTCAGAATGATGTTGGAATTGACCTGGTTGCGCACCGGATCCACTGCGCAGGAGGGGGCGGCAAGGTTCGACCCGATTTTCAATGGGAACACGAATTGTGTTTCAATGTTCTCCACAATGATTGTCAGATGACTCGCGTCGAAATCACCCAGAGGAATCAGGTAGATCGTTGGATGGAGAACGTTCCCTCCCCATTTCATGGCCTTTCCAACCCAAACTTGTTGATCTTCTTGTGAAGGGTTGTCCTGTCAATATTGAGCGCTTTCGCCGTCCTGGCGACATTCCACTGGTGTCGTTCCAACATCTTCCGAATGTGATGCATTTCCACGTCTTCCAGGCTTTCCGGCTCTTCGGTTGAGAGAGCTTCAGATCGGAACATGGGCAGGTGGCTTGCCTTGATCTCAGGCCCCTGGTCGATGACGATCGCTCGTTCAATGACGTTTTCGAGCTCTCTCACGTTTCCCGGCCACCGATACTCCATCATGGCTTCCAGAGCTTTCTTCTCGATCCGGTCAAAACGTTTGTTGAACTCCACATTGAACTTCTCCATGAAACACTCCACCAGAAGCGGTATATCTTCCTTTCGCTCCCTCAAGGGAGGGAGTTGAATGTTGACGACATTGAGGCGGTAGTAAAGATCGCTGCGGAAGTTACCCGCTTCAATTTCCCGCAGCAGGTCCCGATTGGTGGCCGCGATGAGGCGCACATCCACCTCGGTGGGCACGGTTCCTCCGAGTCTGCAGAAACATCTTTCCTGAAGAACACGCAGGAGTTTGACCTGCGTAACCAGGCTGATCTCTCCAATTTCGTCCAGGAAAAGGGTCCCCCCGTGAGCCAGTTCGAAGCGACCCATCTTTGTGCGATTCGCACCGGTGAACGCCCCCTTCTCGTAGCCAAAAAGCTCGCTTTCGAGAAGGCTTTCCGGTAAAGCCCCACAACTCACCGCAATAAACGGATTGTAGCGCCTGGAGCTGTTCCCGTGGATCGCTCTGGCAACCAATTCTTTGCCGGTACCCGTCTCTCCGGTAATGAGCACCGTGGCACTGGTATCGGCCACGGTCCCTATCAGTTCGAAGACTCTCTGCATGGCCTCACTTCGTCCTACGATGTTCTCATAGACATGGCGTTCCGCAAGTTGCTTTCGCAGCAGTAGATTCTCCGTCACCAGCTCCTGACGCTCCACAATATTTCTGAGCATCATGGCCAGTTCATCCATATCCAGGGGCTTGACGATGTAATCGTAAGCTCCCTCCTTCATCGCCCGGACTGAGTTGCCGATGGAGGCATAGGCGGTCATCATGATGATGACGGTCTGGGAGGCGAGTTCTTTCATCCGGGCGAGGACTTCCAGTCCATCCATTCCAGGCATTTTGTAATCAAGGAGGACGATATCCCATTTTTCCTCTCTCAATGCCTCAAGGGCACTGGCGCCGTCATGCACCGCCCTTGCCAGGTAGTTCTCCTCCTTAAGCCAGTTGGTCAATGCGATACAGACCATCGGTTCGTCATCCACCACCAAAATACGGGCTTTCTCTTGCATCACTTCACCTATCGTCGCCTGGGGAACCTCATGAGGACATTCAATACGATGGCAGGTCAGGTTTCCCTACCCGACGCACTTCTGCCGGGGTATGAAACCCGACGGGTGATCACATTTTCACAATAACCCCCGAAAAACGCTTTCCAGGTAATGCTGCCTCACCCTGCGTCTTCCTCCTCCACAGCTTCAGGGGGAGGAAGCGATTCCGCCCCGGCAGGCAGCAGAACCGTAAAGGATGTACCCATACCCGGCCGGCTCTGCACCTGAATATCCCCCCCGTGCTTCTTGATGATGCCGTATGCCACGGCAAGTCCAAGCCCCACTCCACTCTTTTCGGTCTTGGTGGAGAAAAACGGCTCGAAAATCCGATCCAGATTCTCCGGCGGAATTCCAGTCCCCGAATCGGAGACGACGACCTTCACCATTCCTTGCCGGCACTGCGGGTTCGCTCCTTTTTGCTCCTCCGGTTCAAAACTGGTTGCAACCGAAAGGACTCCCCCATCCGGCATGGCATCGATGGCATTCCAGAGGATGTTGCAAAAAACCTGCTGGATACGATGGTAGTCGCACAAAATAAGAGGAATGTTTTCTCCGTACGAGGTCACCAGTTTGATATCGCCAAACTTGGTGCGATGACGGAGAATGTCCAGAGTCTTTTCCAGAATGCTGTGGATGCTGTGCTCCTCCAGACTGACATCATGTTCTCGAGAAAAATCAAGGAGACTCTTGGAGATCTTTGCACAACGTTTCGCCTCGGAGCTGGTATAGCCGATATAATCCCTCAGTTCCGCGATGCGATGAACGGGAAAAGGCTCCTGTTCCAGAATTCTGTCGATCAGGTTGTTGAACGTCAGGATGCTGGTCATGGGGTTGTTGATCTCGTGGGCAATCTCTGCCGAGAGCTTTCCAAGTGTCGCGAGGCGCTGGGAAAGCTCCAGGGTTTTCTGGAGCTCTTTCCGGGAGGTAATATCCCGAAGAAATCCCACGGTGGTGATTTTTCCCTCGTGGAGCGTACTCGCCCCCATGCAGATGACATGGATGGCTGTCCCGTCCTTCCTGATGAACTGCAACTCATGTTCGCTGTTGGGAACTTCGCCTCGAAGCCGTCTGCGATAGCAGCTCATCACTTCCTCAAATTCCTCGGAGTAAGGCATGTCACTGACGTGCATATCCAAAATGTCGTCCCGATCATAACCGGTGATCTTGCAAAATGCCTCGTTGACAAAACGAAAACGGGCGCCTTCCACTTCATCATCTTCCAAGATAAAGATCCCCAGAGGAGCTACATTGGCTGCCTGTGCAATGATCTTCACACGGAAGGATGCTTCCTTGAGCCTCCGCTCCATTCTGCTGATTCTCGTAATGTCCCTCAGATGGACCATCGCACCGATAGGTTCCCCCTCACTGTAAATCGGAAACGTTCTTGCGCGAAATGTCTTGCCGAGGGCCGGGATATCACGATCCTCGAAGCCACAGCATCCTTCAATACCTCGATCCACTGTCTGAAGAGGGAAGAGATCCTCGCGCCGGAAGACGTCTTCAATGGACCCATTACAGCTATCACCACCGAGCTTGCAGACCATGCCCGACATCGCCTGGTTTATGAATTTGATGCCACACTGATCGGACAGGATGCCAATCCCGTCGCAGAGGCCATCCAAGGCGGCACGGAAAACCCGGTCGGCTCTCTCCAAACCCAGCTCCTTCTCCTTGGATACGGTGATATCGCTGATTACCCCTCTCAGCAGAGGGTCTGATTCCTCCTGCCCGGGTACCACGGGGCCTCTCATGCTGATCCATCTCTCCCGTCCCTGCCTCGTGAACACTCGAAAATCGGCCTGAAAATACTTATCCCTGTCCCAAGCCGAATCGAGGGAGCTTTCCACAGCCTGTCGATCATCAGGGTGCACGATTTCAACCAGAGTGACATTTCGATCCAGAAATGACTGCCGCGAGTACTCGGTAACCTCTTCGATTCCGGCATCAACAGCCTCAAACTGACCCTTCCGATCCATCACGAATGGAATCAGATCTTTTATCCCATCACAGATTGACGGGACTTGAGTTTGCCGATGGGCAACGGTGCGCGATCGTCTTGTCTTGGGCCGGGTGGCCTTCTTTTTCAATTGACCCATACCATTCCTCCTATCCATCCCGGCGACACGCAGCAGGCAAGGTATGCTAAATCACAGAGGCATCCCCTTCAGGTTGCCATCCGTTATAACACCAAACGCACTCCAGATCTTCGGTTTGAATGCTTCCTCTCTATTATTCAGGGTGGATGTCCATCTCACCGCGGCGCCGATCTGCTCGTCAGACTCTGGATATAGAGGGCTTCATCCATCCTGCCCCTCTTCATGCACCCTGCGCTGTAAACACCCACTTTATGAACCAGTGTGCGGCGAACCAACTCCTTCTGGTCTGCGCTTAGCGATTCTCGCATAAGCAGATTGCACAGGGCCTGGATACGAAAACGGTCCAGGGCGGGAATGGTGGAGGAGAGCTGATCCGGGTGCCCTCCACGCTTGATGACAAGAGGCTCTTCAACGAGACCCATTGCATGACGCAACCCGATGCGAAGCCAAAGGTCGTAGTCCTCGCACGCCGGCAGGTCTTCGTCAAAGACACCGACCTCGTCGAAAACGCTCTTATGGATGATCACTGCTGAAGGACTGACGAGGCAGCGATCCAGTAGACGATCGAAACAATGACCTTTGGGCTTCTTGTGGTATTTCCTGGGATTCAGTCTCCGGCCGTTCCTGACCCAGATCTCTTCAGTCTGGCAGATTCGAATGGCGGGATGATGCCCGAGATATTCCATCTGCATGGAGAGTTTTCGGGGAAGCCACAGGTCGTCGGAGTCGAGAAACGCGATCCATTCATATCGGGCCAGGGTGATGCCTCTGTTGCGGGCTGCACTCACGCCGCCGTGAGGCTGTTTGACAACCCTGATCGCGGGTTCGAAAACGCGGAGAGCATCGACCGTGCCATCAGCAGACCCGTCGTCCACTACCACAATATCGAGTGCATCAACCTTCTGTCTCATCACGGAGCTTACCGCCTCCAAAACCTGAGCGCATCGGTTGAATGTGGGAATGATGACACTCACCATGGTCCTGACCTCTTTTGGCGCCCCTTTGATCGAGGCCGGGTTCGAACCTTGCCCGAGGCAGAATACATCCGGAGCACCGGCCTCATGACGGTGTCTCCAAACCCACCGGCGGGCTGTGGAAGGTTTCAAACTTCATGAGAGGTATAGAAGCACACGAACGGGCAACTATCCCCCATGACAATCTCGGGACAGGCTTCGACACATGAGGGCAAACGGCGGGCCTCTTGAGATTGTGATAAAGCCCACCATCGCAGCGAATGGTCAGGCAGACCCGCAACAAACAAAAGATAGCACAAGTGACCGACAGAGAGGAATATCTTGTTAACGGTCTGCAACTCCTATTAATTCCAGGATGAGTTTCTCCCGGATTCTTCCTTTTGTTCACCCAGTTTCTGCAGTACACTTGCCCCTGCTTTTCCAATGTGATCACTTGGCGAATCGACTCGCATCCTGGCCCTTGGCAGACTTGTTCCAAAGAAGGGATTTGACATGCTCATCCGT
>JAAYUJ010000341.1 GCA_012517775.1 Deltaproteobacteria bacterium | reverse complement strand
TCAGCCCCGGCAATCCACTGGCCTGGGCCAGGCTTGCGGAGCTGCGGCTTTCCACGGGAGACCTCGATGGAGCCATGGAGGCCGCACGGCAGGCGGCCACCCTGAACCCGAACCTCGCAAGAGTCCAGACGGTCCTGGGATTTGCGTACCTCACCCGCATTGACATCGCTCAGGCAAAGAGGTCCTTTCTGGAGGCCATCCGGCTGGGACAGGGAGATCCTTTGCCGAGGCTCGGCCTCGGGCTTGCGAAAATCCGTGAAGGGCAACTCGGAGAAGGCCGCAGGGAAATCGAGATTGCCGTCGTCCTTGATCCCAATAACTCGCTCATACGAAGCTACCTCGGGAAAGCCTATTTCGAAGAGAAGAGCAACCATCGTGCGAAAGAACAGCTTCGGATCGCCAAAGATCTCGATCCCATGGACCCGACGCCGTGGTTCTATGACGCCATCCGAAAGCAGACGCAGAACTGCCCGGTGGAGGCATTGGAGGATCTCCAAAAGTCCATCGAACTCAATGGCAATCGAGCCGTGTATCGCTCACGCCTCCAGCTGGATCAGGATCTATCGGCAAGGAGTGCGAGTCTCGCCTTCATATACGACAATCTCGGGTTTCAACAGCTTGCCCTTGCCGAAGGCTGGAAGTCCCTGAGCCTGGATCCGGTCAACTACTCCGCTCACAGGTTCCTCGCAGATTCATACGCCGCCCTGCCTCGCCACGAAATCGCCCGGGTGAGCGAGCTCCTGCAGTCCCAGCTTCTACAGCCCATCAACATCAACCCGGTGCAGCCGAAGCTTGCTGAAAGCAGGCTTTTCACCTTGAGTCCGCTGGGAGCCACGGATGCCTCCCTGAACGAGTATAACTCTCTTTTTAACCGCAACCGCTTCGGGTTCCTCTCTACCGTCCTGGGAGGCAATAACAACACGGTCAGTGAGGAAATGGCCCTTTCCGGCCTCTGGGGCAGGGTGTCCGGCAGTATCGGCCAGTTGCACTATGAGAGCGGCGGCTTCCGGGACAACAACGACAGGGACATTGACATTTATAACGTCTTCACCCAAGTCAGCCTGTCACCCAAAACCAGTTTGCAGGCCGAATACCGACACAGGGAATTCGACAGGGGGGACCTGACTCTCATCTTCGACCCCACGAGTTTTTCACGGACTTTTCGGCAAGAAGACATGGACGAGAGCCTTCGCCTGGGACTGCGCCACTCCTTCACGCCCACATCCGACCTGCTCGTCTCCCTCAGTGGCGGGACCAACGACCTTCTCCAAAGAGACATTCTGTCCGGGGATTTCAAGATTTACATGTCGGAGGGTCAGTATCTCTATCATGCAGAGCGCTTCAGCATCATCAGCGGTCTTGGGTATTATCGGGAGAAGGGTGAACTGACGGATCTGGAAGCCGAGGAGACTACAACGACCAAGACGCGCCACACGAATTTCTACCTTTACAGCCTCTTCAACTTTCCCCGGTCCGTCACCTGGACGATGGGGGCAAGCGGGGATCTTTTCGATGTGAAGACATCAGGTCTCAGTACAAAACAGTTCAACCCGAAGTTCGGAGTGGTGTGGCGACCCTTCTCCGGCACCATGCTGCGGGCGGCAGCATTCAGGACTCTCAAGCGGAACCTGCTTTCGAACCAGACCATCGAACCGACCAACGTAGCCGGGTTCAACCAGTTCTTCGATGACTCCAATGGCGTTGATGCCTGGCGGTACGGTGTCGGGGTCGATCAAAAGATCACGAGGCATCTCTATGCGGGTGCGGAATTCTCGCAGCGGGATCTGACGGTGAAAGGCCTTGTTTTCAGGTTTGTTGACGACGAATTTGTCATCGAGACTCTCGAGGGCGACTGGGCCGAGCAATTACTGCGGGCCTACCTCTATTGGGCACCTCACCCGTGGTTTGCCCTGGGGCCCGAATACCAGTTCGAGAAATTCAAGCGGCCCGATGAGTTGATGGGAGAGGAGTCCATCGCCAGGCTCGAAACGCATAGGCTTTCCCTCAAGGTGGGATTCTTTCATCCATCAGGATTCAGCATGGGGCTGAAACCCATGTATGTGAACCAGAAAGGCTCTTTTGGGCTCAAGCGGTTCTTTGTTCCAAACGAAAATCTGAGCGATCATTTCTGGGTCTTTGATGCATTCATCTCATACCGGCTGCCGCATCGGTGGGGGATCATCACCCTTGAAGGAAAAAACCTGCTGAACAAGAGGTTCCAATTCCAGGACACCGATCCCCTCAACCCGTCCATCATTCCCGACCGTGCCATTCTGGGCCGAGTCACCCTGGCGTTCTGAATTCTCATTTGTTGTGGAAACGCAGCGGCCGGATGGCTCACTGACGGAGGAGGTCACAGAGGAGAAAGGAGGTGAGTGGCGGAGAAGGATCGAACATTTGACTGGCGAGCCTGAAAGGCGTTTCTATATGGTGGATGAAACATGCACGAGAAAAGGGGGAAGCCATGGTTAAAACCCTGCAGAAAAGGCCTCAAGGGACAGCAATGATACTCTTTGTGGGGGAAAATGGGAAGGTCCTCAGTGCACTGGACGGCCAGGGGAATCCCTTGCCGCCGCCGTCTCCACTTGGTTCGGGACCCAATGAGAGTGAGGCGTCTGCCATCGTCGGGACCTACATCATGACAGCCATAGACGTGAGTACCGGTCCCGACCCGGGAACCTGCTGCTGGAAAGTGGTTAACGGCATACCGATCTGCAAGAAGGCTTATTGCGTTTGAGTAGTCCTATATGATGTCCGATTTGAGCCTTTCATGTTGAAGACATCTTTCTGCCGGGGAAGTCCCTCTTTCCGGCCGCAAGGCCATTGAACCGGAGCGATGAACCTTCCCCCTTGAGGGGATAGGCACCACCCCGCAGCCTGGCCCTTCCCGGGCGAACAGCAGTCAACGGGCACAAGGCCCTGAGCTGCATATGGGAAAGGCCGGGGAGGGGCTTTGCCGGCCGCAGTCATCAAGGGCCGTTGGATGCCTTCTTTCCCGGGTGGAAGGGAGACGCTCGGGGAATGGAAAGGTTCCAGCGGTGCGGCTCCGGTCTGGGAGTTGCGGAACGCAGAGGGGGTGCCCGTGGAAAAGAGAAGAGAGAGACAGAAAGGTTCCGATCAGCCCGAATGGTTCGTACCGGGGGTTGTCGTCAAATTCCGAGACTTCTTAAATCTCCCTTACATTGATGGTATCGAGAAGGTTCTCATTGAGAAAAGCGCAGACTTTAAAGCAGCTTGGAGCAAGCTCGAGGAAGTCGCGCCCGAAATCACCATGCGAAGGCGTTTCACTGTCGCGAACCGGAAAGAAATCGAGGAATTGGCACACCTTGCCGAGAAAATGGACCCGGACTACGAGCCACCTGATTTCTTCAGCTACTTCTATGTGGAAAGCCCTCGGAGACTGGATCCAGCCCAACTCATCGAGGTGCTATCCCCCCTTGCGGAGATAGACCTGGTCTACCTCGACCTGCCCACCGAGGTCCCTTTCGCGTGTGTCCGGAACCTTCCTCCGCAGATGCAGTATTACGGATGCCAAATCCATCTCAAAAGCGCCCCCCAAGGGATTGACGCCGAGGCTTCCTGGATAAGGCAGGGGGGTGATGGGGGGGGACGACGCTCCGGGCAGCGGCTGATTGACGTTGAGGAGGGGTGGACCTTTGACCACAATGACTTGAAGAGCCATCAGCCGCGGCTCCTCTTCGGGGTGATTCATGACAACTGGAGAGACCACGGCACGAAGGTTTTGGGTGTCGTCTGTGCCGCAGGCAACCCGGCGGGATGCATCGGGGTGGCGCCCCATCCCAAGTCGGTGAGGGCCGTTTCCGTGTGGGTCCAAGACCCGGCTGCACCGCAGGGAATGAGGAAAATCCCGGTTGCGGAAGCCATATGGGCGGTTCTGCGATGCATGCTGCCCCGCAGGAAGGTGTTTCCTGGCGATGTACTCCTCGTTGAACAGCAGGTGATCACCACTCTGAACATCCAGGGCAATCCAGTCAGTGTCGGAATGCCCGTCGAGATTCTGCCCGATACGTTCATACTCATTCAGCTGGCTACCGCATTGGGCCTCGTCGTCGTCGAACCGGCAGGGAACGGGAGGCAGGATGGCGGTGGCTGCAATCTCGATGATTTCTGCTACACAGCCGCCGAGGGATGGGACATCTGGCGGGACTACACCCACAGGCCTGATGCAATGCGTTTTGTTCGAAGCCATATTTGGTTGGACGGCATCGGTCCGGAGCGCCTCAAATCCAGCCAGGTGTCAGGTGCGATCATGGTCGGGGCCGTGTCGCGGGATATACCTTCCAGTGGGGGCCAACCGGGATTTCGCAGGCTGCTGTGGAGCAGCATTGCGATCAGGAGCAGCAACTACGGCAAGCGCCTGGACTGTTTCGGCGTAGGAGAGGATATTGTCACGTGTACCTCCAACACCAGCGCGGCTGGCTTTACTACGGATACCTATACATCGGATTTCGGAAGAACATCCGGTGCGTCTGCAATCATTGCCGGACTGGCGCTGACCATTCAGGGGATTGCCCAGGCGGCAGGAGGGCGTTTGAAGCCCTCCAAGGTGCGCGCGATCCTCGGAGACTGGACCACAGGGACTCCCGTTTACGGCGCATCTCAATGCGGCAATGTCAACCAACAGGTAGGGACCATGCCCGACATGAAGAAGATTGTGTCGAAGTATTTCCCTTAGGATCTTATCTCTGAAATTCGTTTCTTTTCTGGCAGACAATCGCCGGAAGGGAGAAAAAAGATTATCTTCGAGTATGCGTTGGAAATCCTTCACAGTTGACTGCATGAGGCTGATTTCTTTCGATCATTTTCTTTAGCAAATGCTGCATTCATCCCTCTTTGGTTTTGCCTTGTCCGGGTTGGGTTACAAAGCGATATTTCTCCTGAAAGGGTTGGCGATTGCGGCTTCCATCCAACTCAGGGGCGTACATGCACTGCCACGAGTGCCATGTCGTCGAGAACCGTCCCTTCTTCATAATAGTCCAGCACAGCTTTTACCAGGGATTCGCAGAGTGCCTCGGCTGAGAGAAAGCGGTGAGCGCTGAATTCGCCATAAAGCCGCCCGGCACCAAAAAGCTCACCGGCATTGTTCCTCGCGTCGGTCATGCCGTCCGTATAGATGAGCATGGTGCTGCCAGGGGAGAGTTCCAACACATGGGAGTCCAGTTCAGGCTTGGCCAGAATGCCAATGGGCTGGCCGGATTGCATGGTGGGCACAATGAGGTTGCCACTGGTATTGCTCACAACAGGTGGTGTATGTCCCGCGCGGGCATAGCTGAAAAGGCGGGTGGGCGCATAGAGAACACCGTAGAGGACGGTGACGAACATCTGTGATTCGTTCATGCTCAGTAGATGCCTGTTGACGTCTTGCAAGACTTCCGCCGGGCTGCGACCTGCTTTCGCTTCCGCACGCAGCAGACTTCGGGTCGTGGCCATGAAAATGGCTGCGGGAACGCCCTTGTCCGATACGTCCCCTATGGCGATTCCTAACGAATCCTTATCCAGACGTATAAAATCGAAGAAGTCGCCACCAACTGCTTTGGCTGGAACCACCCTGGCACCGAAGTCGAAGCCCGGCAGAACCGGAAGGGATCTTGGCAGGAGGCTTTCCTGGATTTCCCTCGCCAACTGGAGCTCATGTTCCAACTTTTCCTTTTCGATGATCTGGTCCTGGGCATTCCTCAGGTCTTCGAAAGCTTTGGCGAGTTGGCGGTTCTTCTCCTCTAGAAAGCGAATGTTGTCCTTGTCTGTATTGTGCAGGTAACGGCAAAGAGTCCTTGCAACATCGAAAGCGATGTCCGGTTTTCTATGAAGGAGCTCATCGAAGTCGGACTTGGTCATCTCCAACAGCCTGGCATGGGATCGCGATCGAACAGTGGCTGATCGAAGCCTTTCAGGATCCAGGATTCCCATTTCGCCGAAACAGTCTCCAGGCCCCGAGGTGTGCAGGAGGCGCTCATCCGGTGTGTCGAAGGCTTTTATGATATCGAGTTGCCCGTCGACCACGATGTAAAAGCGCTCTCCGTAGTCGCCTTCCCTGAAGAGGACCGTATCGGGGGGGAGATCAACTTGACGCATCACGGCAATCAGATTCTCCAATTCAGCGTCGGAGAGAGATGCAAACAAAGGGTTATGGGAGAGAAGCGCCTTTTTCATAAGTTTCTCCTTTTTCGCCGATGGTTCCTCCGGG
>JAAYUJ010000340.1 GCA_012517775.1 Deltaproteobacteria bacterium | reverse complement strand
TCCTTGTTCCAATTCACCGCCTGGGTACCAGGAGACCCAAATCCATCAAGGCTTGGCGAGACTCCTGTCCGGATTCACCACAGAAAAAACACGAGACATTTCCCCCGATCTGGATTAAGGATGCTTCGTAAGAACACTCTCTTATTGATCCAATGTGAGCGCTGGTCTCTGCAACCACTTGTCATGCCTGCATCAGCAGGCATCCGTTGGATGAGACCGCCCTTCCGCATTCCCGCTTCCACCGGAGTGGCGGACAAGATGTGGTCCGGCTGAATCGCTCAATTGGGTTTGAACAAATTCCGTCAGTGGGTTCCATATGATATGAAGCCAAGGCCGAGCGGATTCGCATCCAAAAAGAGGTCCAGAATACTCATGCGTTCTGAAGTGAAGCTGAGTCCTTTTAAGATAGTAAGTGCCTACGCTGTCGTAACGCTCAGCTGGAGTCTCTTCGCGGATCAATTTCTTGGCGTCGTCATCGCCGACCCGTCTCTCATGAGGGTCGTCCAGAAAATCATAAACATCGTCTATATTGTATTGACTGCCTGGCTGCTCTATGCACTGATCCGTAGAGACACTCTCGCCATGAGACGTTCCGAGGAGGCGTTGAGAAGGAGCGAGGCAAGGAATCAGGCCCTGCTCAATGCCATTCCGGATTTGATGTTGCGCATCAGCAGGGAAGGGACATTTCTTGATTTCAGAGGCGCCAAAGGGTCTGCCCAGACCCTCCCCACGGGCGGATTTCTGGGCAAGGCGGTGCATGAAGTGATGCCTCCCAATGTTGCCGACCAGATGAAGGCCAAAATTGCAGACACCCTCGAGACTGGAGCGGTGAACGTCTTTGAATACCAGATTCAGAAGGAGGATCGCCTCGATTACCAGGAGGCGCGCATTGTCTTAAGCTGGGAAGATGAAGTGCTCGCCATCGTAAGGGACATTACAGAAAGGAAACGGGCTGAACAGGAAAGGGAAGCGCTTATCGAAGAGCTCCGGAATGCCCTGGCCCAGGTCAAAACCCTGAGCGGGCTTCTGCCCATCTGTGCCGCCTGCAAGAGAATTCGAGACGACAACGGATACTGGCGGCAGATCGAAGCATACATAGGGGAGCACTCGGAGGCGGAATTCAGTCACGGGATTTGCCCGGAATGCGCAAGGCGTCTCTATCCTGAACACTATAAGGGTAAGTGACGATCGCATGACCCATAACCGATTCTTTCGGGGTTTTTACGTTATTTCAGCAGACAGTTGGCTGGATTACCATGATTCTCGGTAGCTTAACGATGAGGGCAGATAACGACGGCTTTGTGGTCGGTTTCCATGCGCGGCACATCGGCACAAAGGCAAGTCGGGATTGGAATCCCGACCTGCCTGTTGAAAATCACAATCCTCCGGCAGTTCCTCCAGACGGAAATGGTGCGCATTCAGGATGCAGACCAGCTTTTCTGGCCGCCCTGTTTTTGCACACTCGCATTAAAGGCTTTCTTACTTACTGATTACCCAATGTCTCATGATGCGATAGTGTCTCAATATTCGGGCTGAGACACCCCCCTTGATTCGGTAATGAGGCGTGACTCAATTTCTTGTCAATTGCAGGAGCACTCTCCCACCTGTTTCAGGAGACAAAATATTCCGCGTTCAAGTATCGACGCTGCACGCGAAATCAAATCCCTCATCACCTGGAATACGCGTGAAGATCATTGGGATTCCCTCGCAGGCAAGAAAATGGCACAGCACTTGGCCAAAGGGAATGTTTCGAGATATTGCCGTTTGTCTATTCGTGGCTGTTTGGATTCCACGGCATATATGCGCGGCGCCTTAAAAGGAATGCCCGTCACCTTGTCTCGAATGGAATAAACCGGTCTCCAGAATTCACGAGGTCGAGCCAGGTCTTTTTAGAGGCAAATATGCACAGAAAGGGAGTGACTGATATGTCCAGAATTGAGGATATGTG
>JAAYUJ010000339.1 GCA_012517775.1 Deltaproteobacteria bacterium | reverse complement strand
GTACCTATCGCAAACCCGGCTGCCCCGTTGCGACAGTATGTAGCGTATGGCACGCCGCTCTCTAAGGAGCAGCTCGAGAAGCTGGCGAAGAAGCAGGAGCCCCGGGTTCCTGAAATGAGGTAGCTCTACGGATCAGGGAAATACCTGTCTGTCGATTCGCCCTGTGCGACCATGCCGTCTGCGGCCGATCCGGCTGTGTGGTTTCTCACCCGGATCGGCCGTTGTCATTAGCACCAAGAGAAAACTCGTTCTTCCACGCAGGAGCCATCTATCGCAATGGCTGCAGATAAGGCGACGGCTATGCCTCCCAGCTCAATTTGAGTGTGGTCTGAAGAGGGTACACCGTGCAGGGCCTGCACGCATGTGCCTCTTGCAACTTCTCAATAAGTCCAGGTAACGACTGCTTTGTAGGTCGGGTTTCCATACCCGACAACGTGGCGCAAAGGCTGTCGGGATTGGAATTCCGACCTGCTCATTGAGAAAGTACTCCCTCTAAAGCAAGTAATTGATCCAATTCCCAAAAAAAAGAGTGGAGCCGCATTAGAAAAACGAGCGCTTGCTGCAAAGTATTCTGGAAACCGGAGGGAACCCGCATGAATCATGATCCCCTGTATTATCCTCATTCCTCAAGGCTCAGCGGGGTCTTTGCCGGGCGTGGAATGGTTGCCGCATCCCAGCCCCTTGCGGCACAAGCCGGCCTGGAAGTCCTGAGGAAAGGGGGCAATGCCGTCGACGCCGCTGTTGCGACAGCTGCCTGCCTGACTGTTGTGGAGCCGACTTCAAACGGCATGGGCGGCGATGCCTTTGCCCTGGTATGGACCGGCTCCACGGAGTCTTTCAGTCGAAACTCTCGCCGGGGCCGGCTACAAAGAAATTCCCCACTATGGGGTGGCTCCCCCGACCGTGCCCGGAGCCCCCGCTGCCTGGGGTGAGCTTGTCCGCCGCTTCGGTCGACTCCCTCTAACCGAAAGCATGCGTCCCGCCATCGAATATGCCGAACAGGGCTTCCCGGTCTCCCCGGTAGTTGGAGATCTGTGGCGTGCTGCCTTTAATACTTGCCGAGAATTTCATGGTGAAGCGTTTCGGCACTGGTTCGAAGCATTCGCTCCCCAGGGGCGTGCGCCGGTGGCCGGGGAGATGTGGCGATTGCCCGAGCAGGCGGCAACCCTCACCGCCATCGCCGAGACGAATGCCGAGGTCTTCTACCGGGGTGACCTGGCAGAGAAGACAGCCTTCTTCTTCCGTAGCCATGGGGGCTACCTCACAGCCGAGGACCTTTCGGCCTTCAATCCCGACTGGGTTGAACCGGTGAGCATCGACTACCGGGGATACCGCATCTGGGAAATCCCTCCCAATGGGCATGGAATCGTGGCGCTCATGGCCCTGAACATCTTGAAAGGCTATGAATTCCACGGGAAGGATTCGGTGGAGACCTGTCACCGGCAGATCGAAGCGGTCAAACTGGCCTTCGCGGACGGACTCGAGCACATTGCCGACATCGGCAGGATGCGGGTCGACGTCGCAGATCTCTTGTCAGGCGGCTATGCAGCGGACAGGCGCTGTCTGATAGGCCACAGGGCCGTCACTCCGCTGCCCGGCAAGTCTCCTTCCCGAGGCGGTACGGTTTATCTTGCCTCTGCGGATGGAGAGGGCAACGTGGTGTCTTATATTCAGAGCAACTACGAAGGATTCGGTTCGGGAATGGTCGTTCCCGGCACCGGAATCGCCATGCACAACAGGGGAGTCTGCTTTTCTTCCGACCCGAAGCACGTCAATTTTCTGGAACCGGGCAAGAGACCCTACCATACCATTATACCCGGATTCCTCACCAAGGACGGGGAGCCCATAGGGCCTTTCGGCGTCATGGGCGGGTTCATGCAGCCCCAGGGACATGTGATGGTGGTCATGAACAGCATTGATTTCGGGCTCAATCCACAGGCGGCCCTCGATGCTCCAAGGTTTCGCTGGAGGGGAGGGAAGACGGTGGATATTGAGGCTGCGTTTCCGGAACATCTAGCTGAGGCCCTGGTGCGAAGGGGGCATGATGTAAAGCGGGGCGAGGTCGGGGATCGGGATTTCGGTCGAGGTCAGATCATATGGCGCACTGGGAGTGGCGTGCTGGCGGGTGGAAGTGAGCCCCGCGCGGACGGGCAGATTGCCGCCTGCTGAATGGACTGCCGATCGGAACTGCAGGAGGCATTTCGAGCCATGATCTTCTCGTGGATCTTGCACAATAGACTACGTGCCGCTTCAGGTGTGTTCTGGTTCTTGACATTATGCGGAGAACACACTACATGCATTGGGCAAGGTTTCTCAGAGCAGTGATGGGTGCAGGTGTGCATCCACCTTTGGATGAGAAGGGGAATTCCATTTCGGTTTAGAGATACTTCATTCGAGGACAAGCAGCCCCCCCTTCTATTGGGCAGTCAAAGATTGAATATGCAAGGAGGTTCACAACATGGCGGATTACTACATCAACATTTCTCTGGACGATGAAAGGCTCAAAAAGATCGAGGCGGCCGGTCTCGCTGGCGAGGTCAAGGAAGTGGACGGGAAGAAAATAGTCCAGGTGGGCATGAGCAAGATGGATCAGAAGAAGCTCGTGAAGGGCTTTCCAGATTTGTCCTTTGATGCCTCGAATGCCTGTGTGCTCCCCGAACAGGCGGAGAATACCCTTTTCGGGTTCGTAGTGGATCTGAAAACAGTGGACGTGATGAAGTTCGCGATCATGAAACTGTATAACCCATTGGCAGGCAAGAGTCTGCGCTCTGCAACCGCCGTTTAGACATGTTCCTGATCTGACGGATTTAATCGTTTACATCCACCTCGGGCGGGCAGGGAGCCCGCCACTCCCAGAAAGGATCTCCTGACCCTACTGGGCGGGGGTGGTGATTGCCCCCGCCCTCCATCAGTGGGGTCTCGAAGCAAATCTACAGGCACTATCATTGCGTTATCTATGAAAATTCTTCTGACCGCAGCCGCGGATTCCATTTCCGAATACAACTCGCCGGAGTAATGTGATGATTGTGCCAAATATTAAGGAAATCTACTTCTGACTATCCGATTCGGGGTTCAAGAGACCATAAACCCAGCTGAGTGCTGCAGAAGTGGCTGGAAAGCCGATGGTACTTGTGAGGAGAAGAAGGGCATGGACGATTTCCTCGACGGTTGCACCTGCCTGTAGCGCTCTTCTGGCATGGCTGTGGACTGAACCCTCCGATCGAATGGCTGCAGCGGCTGCGAGCTGGATGAGATGAGAGGTTTTCTGATCCAAAGGCCCCTCTTTCCTGACCGTTTCTCCAAGAGTCTCCAATGCGCTGGCAAACTGAGGGTATTTCTCCCTGATATGAGCGTACCATTTTGGAAGTTTACCATGTTCCATGACGGTCTCCTCGTTGACGAAATGTTGACAGCAAATGCTCTTGGCCGGCTCCGTCTTCGCCCTGCTCCACTATCGAATAATGAATAGACTAGTCGGGTTTCGTTGCCAGAACCTTAACGCTGGCAACGGCCCCCTCGAGGTTTTTCGCACTTTGATAAGGGAGTTCCGCCCCTGAGAAGATCGGAACTCTTTCAGGATCGGCAGTCGTCGGATCCAGATCAAAATACTCCTCTCCAAGCACTTGAATGCCATGGAATCCTGCTTCCTGGACGGCTGCAAGGTAGTCTTCCTTCATGACCGCTCCGGCGATACATCCCACATACGCCTCCATCGAGCTTCGGATGATATCGGGCAACTCCTTCAGCAGGACAATGTCGGAGATCACCAGACGACCGCCGGGTTTCAGCACCCTGTAGGCCTCTCTAAAGACCTGTGCCTTGTCGGGAGAAAGGTTTATGACGCAATTGGAGATCACGACATCGGCACTCTCTTCCTCCACAGGGATGTTTTCGATCTCACCCACCCTAAACTCCACGTTCTGAAAACCGCCTGTTTGTGCATTTTTTCGTGCCTTTTCGACCATTTCGGGGGTCATGTCGATCCCGATCACACGGCCTTTCTCTCCCACTTTAGAGGCGGCGATAAAACAATCAAATCCTGCCCCCGCGCCAAGGTCAAGGACGATTTCTCCTTCGGCGAGAGAGGCAAGTGCAACAGGATTACCGCAGCCAAGCCCGAGGTTCGCGCCCTCAGGAACGATGCTCAGGTCTCCAGGGCTGTAGCCCATCTTCAGGCTGGCATCCTGAAAAGAGACAGGGCTTCCGCAGCAGCCGCTGCCGGCACCGCAGCAGGGACTGTTTCGCAATGCAACATTGGCATAACCTGACTTGACGGCATTCTTGATATCTTCAGCTTTCATTTTC
>JAAYUJ010000037.1 GCA_012517775.1 Deltaproteobacteria bacterium | reverse complement strand
TGATACGGACTGGATACGGAGAGGCATCACCATCCCCAAGAAGGCTTACCAAATGGGGGCCAAGACCTTCATCCACTACTCCTTCCCAACACACATGGCTAAGGAAGTGATTGCCACCAGAAGGGACCTGATGAAGCGCACTTGCGAAGAGTTGGGGATGACCTTCGTGGAGGTGCTCACGCCAGATCCACAGGCAGCTGGAGGCAGCAGGCCGGTCATGCTGCAATTCTTGGGGGAGGATATTCCCCGGCAGATTGCCAAGTATGGACCAGATACCTGTATTTTCGGTACGAACTGCCCCATGCAGGACGTCATCATAGCCAAGGCACTGAAATTGAAGTTCATCATGGCTGAGCAGTGCTGTCCCACGCCGCTCCAGGGTTTCCCGGCGGCTATGGGGTTGGAGATCGCCCCAGAGGATGCCGGCAACTTTGAGAAAATCAATGCCATGATAAAGCAAAAAGCTGCTGAGGCGGGGGTGAGCGGCAGATTGTCCACCTGGCCGGTATCGGTCTCTGTGTTCTTCCCGAAATTCGCGGCTGAGGTTGCCATGGCGATGGTAGGGGGAGGCGTAGACAGGAAAAAAATTAGTGTAGAACAGCTTGAGCCTATTGCAAAAAGCGTTGCAGGGGTAAAGGTCACATTTAACAAGAGGAAACCGGAATTAGATAACTACTTCCTGATTATCATGGACTCGATCATCTATTAACCTTGAGCAGGGGGAGTGGCGGGTGACCTTCCGTAACCGTCACCTCCACGTTGCCTCTCACAGGCAATTATGACATCGGTTCTGAGACTCGAGAGAATATCCAAGAGCTTCGGACCATATCGCGTCCTGAAGTCGGTTGACCTGGTCGTCGATGCCGGTGAGATTCATGGCTTGGTAGGGGAGAACGGCTCGGGAAAGACGACCCTGCTGAACATAATCATGGGGCATCCCGCCATCCAGGAGTCCGGCGGGTACTCTGGTGATATCCTTCTCGACGGCAGACGTGTTGAGATGAAATCACCCCAGGATGCTATACAGGCAGGTCTGGGCATGGTCCACCAGGAGTTCGCTCTCCTGCCCGGTTTGACGGCGGCACAGAACATCAAATTGGGACGAGAGAATCTTCATCCATTTGCCAGAAGGCTGCTGGGTGAGAGCCTGGCCTACGTTGACAGGGCCAGGGATCGTGCAGAAGCCGGGGCTATCTTACGCAGGCTCGGTATCGAGCTCGATACCAGCATCAAATGCGGGAATCTGGCGGTCAATCTCAAACAATATGTCGAGCTGGCTCGTGAGATCGGCAGATCAGGGTTGCGAGTGCTGATTCTGGATGAACCGACGGCCGCTCTGGACAGGGAGGACGCACATCGTTTGATGCCTCTTATCCAAAAGCTGGCCTGCCAGGGGATAGGGATCATCTTCGTATCGCATCGTCTGGAGGAGGTGCTGGAGATTTGCCATCGAATCACTGTTCTGCGGGATGGTGAGGTGGTTGCTGATTTGGATCAAGGGGATGGCGACTTGAACCTGGATGCTGTGGCCCGGGCAATGATAGGACGAAGTGTAGTGGAAATGAAGCGGAAGGGTAACTCACCAGTGGGCACCGTTTTCATGAAATTTCAGGATTTCGCGGTAGACATGCCAGGTGAGATGATCAGAAACTTCAGTCTGGAGATATCCCAAGGCGAAATCTTGGGCGTTGCGGGGCTTTCGGGGCATGGCAAGCTGGCTCTGGGATACGGGCTCATGGGTGCTTATCCGACCCGGGGCCGTGTTCTGGTTGATGACCGTGAACTGGATAATACCTGTTCATCCAAGGTTCTGGCCAAGGACATTTGTTTCCTCCCTGATGAACGTCGATGCTCAGGTTTGTTGCTGGACCGTTCTTTAGTGGAGAATATTGTCTTCACCGCAGCGCAGCACAAACATAAATTCCTCAGGCTCCATCTGGGACCGCTGAGCATGATCAACTGGAAGAGCAGCCGGGAGTATGCGCGGAGGAGCGTGGAGTGGTTCGGTATTCGCTGCCGGGACGTATACCAGCAAGTGGGGCAGCTGAGCGGCGGCAACCAGCAAAAGGTCTGCCTGGCCCGGGCTGTGGCCCTGGAACCCAGAGTATTGGTGGTGGCCGAGCCGACGCGGGGAGTCGACATAGGTGCCAGGGAAGCCATCTTTGAGGCTCTACTCCGCATAAACCAGGAGCGAGGCACAACAATTATCTGTGTTTCCAGTGACCTGGCTGACTTGAAGCAGATATGCGACAGGATTGTGGTCATGTACGAGGGAGAGGTTTTTGCAGAGTTGTCATCCCACAGTCAGGACGTGGAATTCTCATTGGCCCTGGGCGGAAAGAGGTTGGCAGACAATGCCGCTTCTTAAGCGGAATGCCCCCCAGTTCTTTGTCTTTTTCTTCTTGGTTGCCATGGCTGTGGCAACACTCTTTGTCGGTGACATGCCCCTGGCTGGATTGGTGGGCGATGCTCTGGTGAGACTGTTCATGAACGGGGTCATGGTACTGTCACTGGTCCCCATGTTGAGCGCCGGAGTCGGCGTCAATTATGGTTTGCCGATTGGACTCCTGGCTGGCCTGCTGGGAATGTGCGTGGCGGTCAATTATCGGCTGGGGGGAATAGCTGGTTTTGCCGGTGCAATTCTTGTCGCTGTCTTGATTGGTCTGATCTTCGGTTATGCCTATGCCAGGGTGTCCAGACGGGTCAAAGGACATGAGGAGATAACGGGGTTGTTCGTTGGTTGTTCCGCTGTCTTCATTATGTGCTTCTTCTGGAACGTAGCCCCATTCACAAATCCGGAGATGCTGTGGATCATCGGTGGCGGGGGTCTGCGGCCCACCATCGGGCTGGAAAGCACTTTTGGGAAGGTATTGAATGATCTGGGGACCTTCAACGTGGGTGGGATTCAGATTCCCCTGGCTGGCCTGTCCTTCTTTGGTGCTTTATGTCTTCTGCTTTCACTTTATCTGCACACCAGGAGTGGGCGGGCAATGGCGGCGGTGGGCGAGAGTGAGACCTTTGCGTTTTTCTCGGGAATCAATGTGGGCAAATACAAAACGATAGCCGTCGTCCAGTCCACTGTTATCGCGGCTGTCGGTATCTGTGTCTATGCTCAGAGCTACGGCTTTATCGAGCTCTATAATGCCCCTCTGATGATGGCCTTTCCGGCAGCCTCAGCCATTCTGTTGGGAGGGAGCACAGGTAAAAGGGCCTCTGTCATCCACGTGCTGGTGGGAACCTCCTTGTTTCAGACTGCGTACGTTTTCAGCGGCCCTTTGGCGAATTCCCTGCTGGTTCCGGAGCTTTCAGAGATCTTGAGGGTGATTATATCGAGCAGCATCATCCTGTATGCACTCATATATGCAGGAGAGGGAAAGTCAGCTTGAAAAGGATCAATCTCGCCCCTGTGAGTTTCCTGGCGCTGTTTTTTGGTGGGCTGTTCTTTTCCAAGATGAGTGTGATCTTTGTCCTCAACGAAGTGATTACGAGATTCATACGTGATGCAGTGCTGGTACTGGCTCTTGTGCTGCCTATTATTGCTGGAATGGGGATCAACTTCGCCATTGTTGTTGGGGCAATGTGCGCCCAGGCAGGAATTTTGTTTATCATCATTGCCCAGATCAATGGCATTGCTGGATTCGTGTCGGCTGCATTTCTTGGGATTGGGTTTTCGGCGGCGGTGGGATATTTGGTGGGGCGCTGTCTGAATCGAGTCAAGGGGAAGGAGATGATCGCCACCATCGTCATCGGCATGCTGGCCAACGGAGTCTATCAGCTTGTCTTCCTTGTGGGTTACGGGACGGTCATTCCTGCCCACAACCGGGAGATACTGTTGTCTACAGGCAAAGGTGTGCGAAGCATGGTGGACCTTGCAGATTATCGGAACATACTGGACAGAATCTGGGTGGTGGAATTGGGCGACGTCACAATTCCCGTCTTCATGGTTCTGCTTGTCTTGGCCTTTTGCAGCGTTGTCGCCTACTTCGTGAATACCAGAATAGGGCAGCAGATCAAGGCGGTGGGACAGGACACAGACACGGCCGAAGTTTTGGGCATTGATGTGAACCGTATCCGTATCACCGTGATGATCCTCTCCTTGGCCATTGCTTGCCTTGGTCAGATGATCTATCTGCAGAACATCGGAATGTTCAGCGTATACACGGCTCATGGCAACTCGGATATCATCTCTGCAGCCGCCATCCTGGCGGGCGGCGCCACTATCAAGGAAGCCCGGGTGCGCCATGTTATCCTGGGCGTGTTCTTGTTTCACTCGTTATTTATCGTTTCCCCCCAGGCGGGCCAGCACATCTTTGGCAACGCGGCGCTGGGGGAGTACTTCAGAAGCTTTGTGGCATACGCTACCATCACAGTAGCGCTCATTTTGAACCTTGGCACGCGCACTGTGCCACCGATGCAGACGAAAGTGAAGGATCAATAGAGGATCTTGCAGGTCGAAAACTGCAATGAGTGATCATATCCGGTCCTGCACGGATTGCCTCCACCCCCGGAAAAAGCAACGATTAGCAGGCGAGGCGGGCGCAGATATCCTTGATGCCGGCGTATACGTGATGGATGGAGACTGCGGTGCGACAGGAAAATGCACCCTGAGGTTCCACCGTAGAATAGCAGGTGAAGAGCTCGTGTATGGAATGTGGGCGACACGCAGGCTTGGAGCCCTTTTCACAACGAACTTTGCTGCAACGGGCAAGGGACCCGATGGCTGAATTGTTGTTTGACGCTGATTACCTGGAGCGTATGGAGGAAGAGGCTTTCCTGCAGGCAAGCGATCGGATGGATGCAGGCTGCCAGGTAGTCGGAGTATATTGCGCGTTCACGCCCAAAGAACTGATCGCGGCTGCCAGGGCGATCCCAGTTTCCCTTTGCGGCTCCTCGGAAAACACGATTGCCGATGCAGAGGCCCACCTGCCCAGGAATCTGTGCCCCTTGATCAAATCGAGTTACGGCTTTGCTCTGACTGACACCTGCCCCTATTTCCATGAAGCTCAGTTCGTGCTTGCCGACGCTACCTGTGATGGGAAAAAGAAGATGTTCGAACTCCTCGGGCGGATCAAGCCCGTCCATCTCCTGCATCTCCCCCAGACCGCAGATACACGGGAAGCCTTTCAGTATTGGCTCCAAGAACTGCACAAGGTCAAAGCCTTGCTTGAAGAGCAAACGGGCAGGCCGATAACCGCCGAATCGATCAGAGAACAGATAAGGCTTTACAATGAATTCAGAAGGACGGCCGAGAAAGTCTTCGAGTTCAACCGCGGCGAGGTGCCTCTGTTTTACGGCCGAGAGATCAATCGGATCACCAGTCCGGCCGGCTTCGAATGCAATATCCCGTGGCGGATCGCTGAAATGCGTCAGGCTATGGACCGCGGCAGGAAACGAGCGGAAAACTCCGACTTCCGGCGGATGATGGCGCGCAAACCGAGAATCCTTTTGACCGGATGCCCCGCTACGAACAAAAAGATCCTCAATGCCATCGAAGAAAACGGCGGCGTGGTTGCGGCAATGGAAAACTGCGGCGGATTGAAGGCGCTTCAGATGATGGTGCGCGAGGATATGGACCCGTTGGAAGCCTTGGCGGAGAGGTATCTTGCCGTTGCCTGCCCTTG
The DNA here is from genome assembly GCA_012517775.1 of Deltaproteobacteria bacterium. GTDB lineage: Bacteria > Desulfobacterota > Syntrophobacteria > Syntrophobacterales > Syntrophobacteraceae > JAAYUJ01. Next base: position 263 of record JAAYUJ010000037.1, on the reverse strand, counting down.
TATGACGCCCAACACGAAAAGGCTGGATTTGATCGGACGGATCATCGAGAATTATCATATCGACGGCGTGGTCGAACTGATCTGGCAGGCGTGTCACACATACAATATCGAAGCTTATCAGGTGAGGGAGTATGTCACGAATCAGTGCGGTCGTCCATACTTGCAGATCGAAACGGACTATTCGGAAGCCGACTCTCCGCGAATTAAGCTAAGAATCGATGCTTTTCTCGAGCTTTTCAACTGATAACGGTGCTGACAGACGG
>JAAYUJ010000338.1 GCA_012517775.1 Deltaproteobacteria bacterium | reverse complement strand
ATGAGGTCCTTCACCTCTTGAAAACTCCTGGGTTTGGGCTCCACATACTCTTCGAGCCTAATAATGTGAAACCCAAAGGGGGTCTCGATCAGATCGCTGATCTCACCCGGTTTGAGAGAAAACGCTGCGTCCTCGATCACTTCGATCATCTGACCACGCGTGAAGAAGCCCAGGTCCCCTCCAGACTTGCGCACCTCCGGGTCCGGATCTTCGGAATACTTGCTGACCGCCCTTATGAAATCCTCACCCTCCCGCAAACGATCGAGGACATGTTGGGCCCTCTCCCTCGTCTTTTTCTTCTCCTCTTCTGTGAAGCTTGAAGATGTCCTGATGAGAATCTGTCTGACTCTCACCTGCTCCGGTGCCGCCAGGCTCTCCTCGTTTTCCCGGTAGTATTCTCTCATTTCCTCCTCAGTCACTTTCACACCGGCCATGACGACCTTCTTCAAATATTCGCGGGAGAGGAAATCGTCTTCAATATAACCGAGCTGTTCCTTCACCTCCGGTCTTTCGTGGAATTTTTCCTGTCTTGCAATATTGGCAACCGCCTTGGCTTCCAACATTCTCCTGAGAAGGGAGAGCATACGATCGGGGCTCTCACGAATCCCTTTCTGCTCTGATGCGGGATGATACCCGATGAAGCGATCCATGTCCGACTGTCTGACCAAGTAATCGCCGAGCTTCCCAAGAACCGGGTCTGCATCCTGAGCATTTCCTGTCGAGAAGAGAAAAAAGACGACCATCAACGAAGAATAGCAGGTCCGTTTAAGCATTCTTTCTCCCTTAGACTGATTCGATCTTCAAGAAAGCACCCACAGCGCTTGCCGATGCGCCCTGCAGGAACGAAACGCCAGACGGGTCCACGAGTGTATGGCAAACTTCGGTTCAAGATAAACGAAATGAATTGTATTGCGAAATCAGGCTTGAATAAGCTTCTTTCGAATGGCGATTCTCGCCAACTCAACCACGCTGCTCGCTCCCAATTTCTCCATGATATTGTATTTGTGGGTTTCCACGGTCTTGGGGCTGAGGTCGAGCTTGGATGCCACGTCTTTCACCGAATAACCCTCTGCAAAAAGCTGCAGAACCTCTCTTTCCCTCAGGCTGAGGGAGTCGAAGCCGTCACGGGAATGCTCCCGATCACAGTGTGCCTGGCAGCATTCCTGCCAGACCTTTGGAGCCATCGTACTGAAATAGGTGCCTCCGCGCTTCACCGCCTGAATCGCAAGGATCAGATCCGATATGGAATCCTCCTTCAGAACATACCCTGAGATGCCTGCCTTGAGCAGATTGATCACATACTCCTTGTCCGAGTGCATCGTGAAGATGATGACACGGGTATTCGGTTCCGCCTTTTTGATCTGCATGGTGGCATCCATGCCGTTGAGATCCGGCAGACTGATATCCATGATGACGACATCGGGCTTGAGCTGCCGAGTCTTTCTCACTCCCTCGCGGCCGTTGCAAGCTTCTCCAACCACCTCGAATTCCGGGTAATCCTCAAGCGCACTCTTGATGCCACCGATGACCACCTGATGATCATCAACCAGGAGAATCCTTGTCCTGCCCATGCACGCCCCCGTTAAAAAGCGGCTTACAGATGTGTTTGAACATCCTCAGGTAATGAATCAGTGATGTCCTCATTGGCATCTCGCTTTTCATTACGATCTCCAGGCCGCTAAAGCATGTCGAACATCTGCCGCACACAGCCGGGGCACCCCGTGGCAACTACGGAACACTCGAACCGGACGGCTTCGTCTCTCTTGTGTTCCTCAACGTTCATTGAGATGTGCCGGTGCCGCACGCTGAGGCCGCCGATCCACACGCAGCAACGATCCGGGCTCGCCCGTCTCTATGACCGTGACGCAACGGCAGCTCTGAATGATTCCGCCGAGCTCCACACCCACTCCCAAGGCTTTATTCAGATGGTGAGGACGTGATACGCCACCAAAATGGTCTCATTGGGTGCTGTAAAGTTCCCGGTAACTGCTCAATAATCAGGTCGGGATTCCAATCCCGACAGCTTTTGCACCTAGGTGACGGGTAGGGAAACCCGACCTGCGAAGTTGTTTACACTTGAGCTTCCTTAGAAGTTACAGTTCTCACAGCTGAGCCCTTAAAATATCTACCAAAAATT
>JAAYUJ010000337.1 GCA_012517775.1 Deltaproteobacteria bacterium | reverse complement strand
GTCGATCATCCATCTTGAAGTGGGGGAGCCGGACTTCGACACACCGGAAGCCATCAAGGAAGCGGCCATCGAAGCCATCAGACGAGGGGAAACCCATTACACTCACAGCCTGGGCACCCAGTTGCTTCGAGAAGCCATCATTGCTTCCTATGGAGAACTCTACGGAGTTCGTCATCTGGAACCCGATCAGGTTCTCGTGACCTCGGGAACGTCGCCTGCATTTCTCGTGGCTATGGGGACACTCATCGAATGCGGTGAAGAGGTTATCCTCTCCGACCCCCATTACGCCTGCCACCCCAGCTTTGTCCGGTTCGTGGAGGGCATTCCCCGGACCATTCCCGTCGTCGAGGAGGATGGCTTCCAGTACCGGCCGGAAGCTATCCGGGCAGGCCTCACTCGACAAACCAAGGCCATTTTGGTCAACTCCCCCGCGAACCCCACTGGAAATCTTCTGTCGCCCGATCGCATGCGGGAAATTGCGGACATGGGCAGATGGGTTTTGAGTGATGAGATCTATCACGGCCTGGTTTATGAGGGGAAAGCCCATTCCATGCTGGAGTTTACGGACCGGTGCATCGTCTTTAATGGCTTTTCCAAGCTCTATGCCATGACCGGCTGGCGCCTCGGATACCTCATCGTCCCTAAAGAGCTGATCCGCCCCATGCAGAAGCTTCTCCAGAATTTCTTTATTTCCGCCAATTCCATGTCGCAGGCGGCGGGCTACACAGCTCTGACCGATCCGAGTGTGAAGCGGGATGTCCTTGACATGCGCGAGCGTTATGACAAGCGCAGGCAGTTCATGATCCGCAGACTGAAGGAAATAGGCTTTGGCATCACGGTGGAACCTACGGGAGCCTTTTACGTGTTTGCCAACGCCAAGCGTTTCTCCGGTGATTCTTACGCTTTCGCATTTGAAATCCTTGAGAATGCCAGAGTGGGGATCACTCCTGGGATCGATTTCGGTCCCAACGGAGAAGGTTACATCCGCTTCAGTTATGCCAACTCCATGGAGAATATCGCGGAAGGTCTGGATAGAATCGAAACGTACCTCAAGAACCGCTCCTGAACGCTTTATCCTCATGAAAGATGCTTTCGTGATCACCTCGGCGGAGTTTGTGAAGGCAGCGGTTCGCCCGGACCATTACCCCGGCAATGAGCTTCCCGAAGTGGCCTTCGCTGGAAGGTCCAATGTGGGCAAGTCCTCCCTGATCAACTGCCTTGTTCAAAGAAAGAAACTCGTGCGAACCAGTCGAACGCCCGGCCGGACACAAACGATCAATTTCTTTCTCATCAATACCGCCTTCCATTTCGTGGACCTCCCCGGCTACGGTTTTGCGAGGGTTCCGGAGAGCATTCGGGCAACGTGGCGTCCCATGGTAGAGTCCTATCTCACCAAGCGGGAGAACCTGAAGGGAATCGCCCAGATCATGGATGCACGACACCCCCCGACCCCTGATGACCTGCGACTCTGGTACTGGCTTCTGGACCGTCGCATTCCGTCCATCCCCGTTCTTACCAAGATTGACAAGCTTCCCCGCTCCGAGCGTCGTCGCCGGCTCAGCCAAGCCGCAGCAAGCCTGGGCGTCGGGGAAGAGAGCATTGTCCTCTTCTCTGCCACAACCGGCGAAGGCCGACAGATACTCCTCGATCGATTGCTCCTCTGGATCGGCATCATTCCCCCACAGCCTTCTCAAACAGAACAAGAATTTCGCGAACTGTCATGATCTCGCCTCTTTTCAATGGATTTGCCAAAGTTTGAAAAGCACATTCTCAGTAGGCAGGCGGGATTCCAATCCGGACAGCTTTTGCACAAGGGTGTCGGGTATGGAAATCCGACCTGCAAAGCTGTCGTTGCCTGGATTCATGGAGAAGTCACTTTGAAAATCGTTATTTCTCTGTAATTACAAAAAGGTTTTGAGAATCAGCACAGTTGTGCCGAGTAGAGAATTCAGAAGAAAATGTGAGGCACCAACAACCCCGGACTCTATCGGGAACGGAAGATGCGAAATCGCAGGCATTCTGGAATGAGCCATGCTGAAATGGAGCACGACCAGTCTCGAACCGAGTCTCGAGATGATGTCTCCGTACTCGCCTCTGCAGTTGAGGTGACCCTTCGGGAAAAGAACAAGGATTTGGCCGTCTGGTCCATTTTCGAGCTCATAGCGGACTGTGCCCGAAGAGGAGATTTTGTAAAGGCTGAGCTGCTTCGGGAAAAGCTTGTTCAGTTCGATCCGATGGCCCTCACCGAAATCATCGCCTCAGCAGAGCTCATCGAGGAAGCGAAGACACGGGCAAGACCCCGAGAACACTTGAGGATTTGGGCAGATCTCCACGCCAGGCTCACCCCTGAAGAATCAAATGCACTCTATTATTCCATGAAGGAGAGACGAACATTCGGGATCGAACCCCTTTTCAGACAGGGTGAGAGGAATACGAACCTCTATTTTCTCAACGAAGGGCGGCTGATCATGTTCTGGAATCACAGGGGCAGGGAGATGGCCGTGAAAACCTTTCACCCCGGATCGATCATAGGGGAAGATACCTTTTTCGGTGACTCGATATGCACATCCAGTCTGAGAACGTTTTCCCACGCAAGCTGCAACTACCTGGAACAGGGCGTGCTGGTCGCATGGAGGGAGCAATTCCCGGCCCTGGAATGGAAACTGAAAGAATACTGCAAAGAATTTAGAAAAGGTCCGGTTCCCTCTGAAGAAAGCAAACTGGACCGCCGTTGCGAGCCGCGCTACCGGGTCAGCGGCCAGGGAATGATTCATCTGCTCTACGATTCCGGTCAACCCATCGACCCTGCTTTTAAGGGTGAGCTCCTCAATTTGTCCGCCGCTGGTCTGTGCTTCTCCGTGAGAATCCCCAGGCGCGATACCGTTCGATTGCTTCTTGGACGAAGGAT